>JBLNGJ010000520.1:0-3230 GCA_050264675.1 Micromonosporaceae bacterium | reverse complement strand
GCACCCCTAGCGGTGGCAGTCGGTGTGCTCACGGTCGGGTTGCTCATTGCAGCACCAAAGATCCGTTTAGGTGCTGCGCCGGAAAATGCGTCGAACGCCGGCGGAGAGCCGGCGGCTGGGGTCGCGCGATGCCCGTCGACTTTCCAGGACGCAGCTGGGCGCCCGCACGCAACAAGGGAGGGCGCTTTGGCGCCGGAGGGTGCAACGGGCGCGCTCCTGTGCACCTACGGCCCGCAATCCGGCAGCGCGGCCGCCGCATCCCTGCCGCTGACGGAATCCAAGCCGATCAGTGGGAGTCCGGCAAGGCTGGTGACCTATCTCAACTCGCTCAAAGGTCAACCTCCGGCCGTGCCGGCGGAGGCGTCGCCTGGCACTGAGTACGCGTCAGACGCCTGCCTCGACATGGTGCGGGCTTCGTACGAGATCGTGCTGTCGTATCCCGATCGGCCGCCGGTCACCGTCGGGGTGTTTCCCAACTGCGGAGTCATGGAGCAGGACGGAGTCGTCCGCTACCTGTCCAGCCTTCGGACGTTGCTGGCGTTCTGGAGGTAAGAAGCTGCAGACCTAAGCTCAATCACGGGTGGAGCGCGTTTCGCGATCCCGGCGACCAGCCGGGCCTCCTGGGCGAACGCGGCGGCGTTGGGGTAGCGGTCGGCGGGACGCTTGTTCATCGCCCGCTCCACCACCGCTCGCGCGGCGGGGGGCACGTCGGGTGGCATCGGCGGCGGCGGCTCGCGCACGTGTCGCATCTCGATCTCGAACGGGTCCTCCCTTTCGAAGGGCCGATATCCGGACAGGCACTGGAAGGCGACCACTCCGAGCGCGTAGATGTCGGAGAGCGGCGTCCCCCGCTTGCCCGTCACCTGCTGAGGGGAGATGTACGACGCGGCGCCGAGGACAAGCTCGCCAGCGGTGAGCTGGGCGGCGTCGGCCGCGCAGGCGATGCCGAGGTCGGTCAGCACCAGCGTCCCGTCGGGGCGCACGAGCAGGTTGTCGGGCTTGACGACGCGGTGCACGATGCCGGCCTGATGGGCCGTGTGCAGCGCCTCCGCGGCCTGGGCCACGAGGGTCATGGTGCGGCCCGCGGTGAGCCGCCCGACCCGGCCGAGCGTGCGGGAGAGCGCCTCGCCGTGGATGTACTCCGTGACCAGGTACGCCCCGGTGGCGTTCTCGCTGCCGTAGTCGTACACGTCGACCAGGCCCGGATGGCTGATCGTGGCCATCGTTTGGGCCACGCGGCGGAACTGATCGCTGAAGCCGGGCTTCTCGAGCAGCGAGGGCAGCAGGAACTTCACCGCGACCGTACGGCCGAGAACCTCGTCGACGCCGCGCCAAACGTCGCCCATGCCGCCGCTGGCGGTGCGCTCTTCCAGCCGGTAACGCTGGCCCAGTACCGTCCCAGCGTTGATCATCTCGACCCCTCAACAAAGGCCGCCATCTGAGCGTGAATGTTCCCACGTCCAAAGAGCAGCCAGCACAACCACCTGGATGGCTAACCCGACCCAAGCGTCAGGGACCCTGATACGGAGATTCGTCCAGCAGCCGACAGAACCCGAAGGAGGCGAGGGCTGGCGTCACAGTGCAAGCGCGCGCTTCGCGGCATGAGCGGATGGCAGCACCGGTTGAGACGGGCGCGTGGCGGTCTGGGCTAGGGCGTGCTCGCGCCGATGGGGCGCGGCCAGCCCCGGGCGTCGTCGCCCCGGACTGGTGCTCTTGGTGGCGGGTAGTCTTGCCCGACTTGACGCTGTGATATCCGGCGGATAACCGTACCGTGATCGACGTGGACGATGAGATGCTCGCCCGGGCCCAGCTGGCGCTGCGTACCTCAACGAAGCGAGATACGGTCAACGCCGCGCTTGAGCTGGCCGCGGCGATGGAGGCCGATCGCCGTGCCGAGCTGCTCGTCTCGTTTCGGGATCTGCTCGATCGGCTCGATGTTGAGCTTATCGAGCAGGACGAGGCAGGCGATCACCCTTCATGACTACCTGGCCGGCACCTCCATGATCGTGCACCTTCGTCACAGCCAGCCGCTCGAGTCGCGGTGGGTTGACGCGGTGCATGCAGAACATCGAAGACGGGGATCCGGCTTCGGTTGCTCGTATGCTGGCCTTGATAATAACGCGCTCCTTAACTTCTCGCTTCTTGCATTCGTTGTATCATCATTTCCTAAGTCAGACCGAGGCCCGGCGAAGAGCTACGCCCTCATGTTGTCTCCCATCGCATACCTCGGCCTACTCCTCGTCCTGAACTACCTGGTCCTGAGCCGGGTCAGGTCGTCGAGGAAGAGGACTCCGCGGTAGGCCAGGGAGAGTACGCTCGGCTAAGTGGAAGTCGGGACGTAGGCCATCTCGCCGGCTCGGATCGGCTCAGTAAGCCAGTTCTCCCGTGGGGCCAGCGGACACGCCCACTGCGACGAGTACGCGCATGACGGGTTGTAGGCGTAGTTGAAGTCCAGCCGCACCCGGTTGCCCGACACCACCACGCCACGACCGTAGGTGCCCTTGATGGTGTCGGTGAGGTAGCGACCGCCCCCGTAGGACTTATGGCCGCAGGTGCCGTCCCGGAAGGGCAGGAACAGACCGCCGCCGTACGCCTCGAGCCAGAACAGCGTGAGCGAGCCGTACGGCGTCGGAGCCACACCGATCCGGCGGTAACGGATCGCGCCATCCGGTCCACCGGTGTCGACCGACAGTGGCTCACCGGCGCCCGACGTGCGGGTCAGTGCGGCCTCCACCACCGCGTCCGCGTCGAACGGGAAGTAGCGCAGGCCGGCGAAACCAAGACGGTCCTCCACCGGCAGTGGCGACTGCGGATGGCTGCGCAACAGCTCGTCGCGGCCCGCCCGGAAGCCGGCGAGGTCAGCGTCGGAGAGGTAGAGCCGGGCCACCCGCTCCCGCCAGTCGGCCAGATCGAGCTCATGCACACCGACGGCACTAGTGTCCACGGAAGGCCTCCTCGAGCCACCACGAGCCTCGGGCCGAGCTCACCTTGGCATCGACCACCAAAGGCACCGTCCGTGGCCCGTCCAGCCACTCCTTGACGCCGTCGAGGTCGGCCGGCGACCGTACGGTCAGCCCGAAGCAGCCGAACCCGCGGCCGATCGCGGCGAGGTCGGCGTCGGGGAACCGCACCGTGTCCAGCGGATGCCCGTCCGGTCCAAAGTGGTGCACCTCGGCTCCGAACGCGGCGTCGTCATAGACCACCACCAGCAACCCGAGGCCCAGCCGGAC
>JBLNGJ010000519.1:0-18669 GCA_050264675.1 Micromonosporaceae bacterium | reverse complement strand
CGCCGCCCAGACCAGCGACCGCAGCACAACATGGAGATCGTGGAGAGGGTCATCCGTGGACTTCAAGCCATCGCCTGAGGCTCCGTCGCGGCCGCGGCCGCCGATGCCGGTGAAGATCGTCATCGCCGGCGGGTTCGGGGTCGGCAAGACCACCGCGGTCGAACGCATCTCGGAGATCCCGCTGCTCACCACCGAGGCGGCGATGACCGAGGTCGCGGCGGCGATCGACCGCACCGGCGAGGTGCCCGAGAAGACCACCACCACGGTCGCTCTCGACTTCGGCTGCATCACCATCGACGAGGACATCAAGCTCTACCTGTTCGGCACGCCCGGGCAGGACCGCTTCGGCTTCATGTGGCGCGACCTCACCGAAGGCGCCCTGGGTGCGCTGGTCATCGTCGACACGCGTCGGCTCGATGACTGTTATCCGGCGGTGGACTACTTCGAACGGGCCGGCCTTCCGTTCGTGGTCGCGGTGAACCTCTTCGAGGGCCGGCTTGAGCACGACCTCGAGGACGTGCGGTGGGCGCTGGCGGTGGCACCCGAAGTGCCCATCATCACCTTCGACGCCCGCAACCGCGCGTCGGTGCGGGACGCGTTGGTCGCGGTGCTGCAGCGGGCGATCGAGCAGTCGGTGGCCGGTCCGACCGCCCACCCAGCCTCGTCCTGATCGACTGGGCGCTCAACCCGTCGACGCCAGCACGCACAGGCAGGTGACGCAGCCTTCGAGCTTCTCGAACTCGCTGATGTCGACGACGACCGGCGTGAAGCCGAGACCCCGCAGCATTCCGGCCGTGCGGGGAGCCGACGCGGCGAGCAGCACCAGATCTTCACCGAGCGGCACGACGTGGCAGCCGGACTCCTCGTCAACCGCGCGCACCGTCGGCAGCGCCGAGGTGTCGAGGTAGTCGGGCGCCGCGATCAGCGTCCCGTCGGGCAGGGCGGTCATCGCCGACTTCAGGTGCAGCACGCCGCGCAGCCCCACCGGCACCACCTGCCGGCCCAACGGTTCCACATGCATCTGCAACTGGCAGATGCCTTCCGCATTGCTCCGTCCGCCGCGTCCAACGTAGACCGTGGCACCCGCCTGGAGCACGTCACCGCCGTCGAGAGTGCCCGGCTCCTGGATGCGCACCACGTCCAGGCCGGCCGCGCGGGCGGCCGCCTCGGCGCCCGCGGTCTCGGCCAGGCGCGTCGGCGCACCGGGCCGGGTGATCACCGCGAGACGGTCGCACACGACCATCGCGTCCTCGATGAAGACCGAGTCCGGGCAGGAATCGGCCGGCTCGACTTCCTGCACCTGCCAGCCGGTCTCGCCGAGGGCGGCGCAGTAGGCGGCGTGTTGAGCGCGCGCCCGCTCGAGGTCCACGGGCGTGCGCGCGAGGTAGGTGATCAGGCCCTCGGCCAGGCGGCTGCTGGGTTGGCGGACGAATGCCGTGCCACGCGACATCCGCCCAGTGTGACCGGTCAGGCCGCGGCGGCCTCGGCGAGGGTGGCCACCTCGCCACCACAATCGCGCAGCGCACGCAGCAAGGCCTCATCGGCGCCGACGAGCAGCAGGCAGCGATCCGGCCCGGAGAGCAGCTCGCCGGGTCGGCGCAGCGCCTCGGCGAACGCGTCCGGTGCCGGCACCGACGCTGCGACCAGGTTGACGATGACGATGTTGGCCCGGGCCGCCAGCGCCAGCAGATCGGCGACGAAGCGGTCCGCGGCCGGGCCGGTGAGCTCCCCGGCCGGGCGCAGCACGGCGGTCAACCAGACCTCGCGGCCGCTCTCGTCAACTTCTTCCCGCACCGCGACGGACATCCCGGTCTCCCTCCCCTGGGCGTATGGGATCCAGGGTCTCGGGCGCACCCCCGGCCAACCTGTGGGCAGACTGGGAGTCCGCTGTGGTTACCGGGCCGGCGTGGTCAGCGCCCCAGGCATTGACTATCATCAGTGACCAATGGAGCACACGGGACTTGGCACATCTAAGGGGCAGCATCTCGACCACACCCCATCGACCCGCCACCATGGACGCATGCCGGCCAGATGGGCGCACTCAGGCGAGGCGCTGCCGCGCCGGGGCGGCGACGGAAGCGGGGCGGCCGGTCGGCCACCGGCCGGCGAGCGGTGCCCGGCCGGGGAGGGTTGGGGGTGTCCGGACGGCGGCGGTCCGGGCCGACCAGGTCAACAACCGTGCTTGGACCGGCTCGGCGTCGGGCAGGCGCCACGCCGATATCGGCGGGGCGACGATCCAGCGCAACCGCCCGACCGGGGAGCGGGTCGGCGGAACCGCGATCCACGAACCGGCGCCGTGCAGCACAACGTCGGTGCGGGCGGCCAGTTCCGGATGCAGCGTGGCCCCCGTACGCAGCAGGAACATCAAGCCGCCCGACGGCGCGCGCAGCAGCGGTCCCGGCCAGTCCGCCATGACCAGGTCGGGCCCGGCCGTCAGTTCGAGCACATCGAAGGCGCGCCCGGTGGCCAGCAGCACCGAGTACGCGTCGGCCCGCCACCAGTCATCCACTATGGACTTATCGACCGTGGCCAGCTGATCCCAGCCGTTGACGGCCGGATGGCAGGCCACCGTCGGGCACAACGGCCCGCAGACGTAACGCGCGCCCACCAGCACCGCGCCCGGCACCACCGGCCATCCGTGACCGGCGTATCGCGCGGCGGCCCGCCGCAGGCTCGCCTGCCGCATCGCCTGGCGCAGTTTCGCGCGCAGCCTCATGGGCGGCCTCCGGGGCGTCGATGGTGCGTCACGGGCCGATCTGATCGTTCGTTGCCGGAGACAGGGGGCAGGAGGGTGGTTGCCGGCTAGGACAACGAGCGAGGGGAGGCCGGCGACGCACACCGTGTGCGATCGCGGGCCAGCAGTGGGGGTAAGCCGCGAGATGCCGGCCTCGGCCGGTAGGGGGAGGACTTGGGCCGTGGACGAGCTGCCCATCGGCCGTCGCGTTGCGTACTGGCGCGGCCGCCGAAGATTGTCGCAACAGGTTTTCGCTGATCGGTTGGGAAAGTCGAAGAGTTGGGTCGACAAGGTCGAGCGCGGGGTGCGCCGGTTGGACAAGTTCTCGGTCATCCAAGAGATCGCCGAGGTGCTGCAACTGGACGTGCCGGTGCTCATGGGCCACGACCCGGTCCGTCGCCCGGACACCGTGAACTGCATCGACCAGGTCGAGCTCGATGAGATCCGGGCGGCGCTCGAGCGCTACGAGCCCACCGGCCCGCTCCATCAATTTTCGCCCGAGTCGCCGCCCTTGGCCGAGGTGCGCAAGTCGGTCGACTACGCCTGGCAGACCTATAGCCATGTGCGCTACGTCCAGCTGGCGCAGATGTTGCCGCAGCTGCTCCGCGACGCCCAGGCCGCCAATGCCGCCTACGACGGTGACGAGGGCCGGGTCGCGGCGCACCTGCTCGGGCAGGTGTACCAGATCGCGTCGTCGGCGCTGCGCAAGGTCGGCGAGTACGAGCTGGCCTGGCACGCCGCGGACCGGGCGGTGGCCGCCGCCCAACGGGCCGGAGACGAACTGCTCGTCGGCGTGGCCACGCACCGGATCGGCATGGCGCTGGTGGCTGGGGGCCGGAACCTGACGGCGCTGGAGGTCACCGTCAACGCGGCCAACCAGCTCGCCATCGGTCCCGGCCAGGACTCGGACAAACGTCAGTCCGTCTACGGCGTGCTGCTGCTGCAGGCCGCCATGGCCGCGGCCCGGCTGGGCCACTCGGCCACCGTCAGCGACCTGATCGCGGCCGCCGACGTGGCCGCCGCCCAGGTCGGTCCCAACCAGAACCACTACTGGACCAGCTTCGGCCCCACCAACGTCGCGTTCTACCGGGCCGCGACGGCGACCGAGATGGGCGAGGGCGGGCGGGCGCTGGAGACCAACGCCACCATCACGCAAGGCGAGTTCGATGCGATGATTCCGGAACGTCGGGCGCACCATCTGCTGGATCTTTCTCGGGCGCTGACCCAGGTCGGGGCCATCGACAAGGCCGGCGAGACCCTGGTGGAGGCCGCTCGCATGGCTCCGGCCGAGATCCGCTGCCGGCCGCTCGCGCACGAGGTGATGCTGGACGTGATTCGGCGCTCGCGGGGCGTTCCGCCCGCGCCCGTGGCCGAACTGGCTGAGCAGATCGGGGTGGGCGTGTGACGATCACGCGCGGGCCTCAGCGGAGGTGCACGTGACCATGGGTCCTCAATGGAGGCGTCGGTGACCCGGCCGGCCCGCGTTCTCTATGCCATGGTCTGCGGCTCGCCCGCAGCCCGGGGCGTGGGCCGGCTGGTCGACTTCGCCCACGACGACGGGTGGGAGGTGTGCGTCATCGCCAGCCCTGACGGTCGCAAGTTCATCGACGCGCCGGCACTGGCTGCCCGCACCGGCTATCCGGTCCGGAGCACGTTCAAGGATCCCGGCGACCCGGACGTGTTTCCCGACGCCGACGCGATGATCGTGGCTCCGGCCACGATGAACACCATGAACAAATGGGCCGCCGGAATCGCGGACACGCTGCCACTGGCTCTGCTCGCCGAAGGCATGGGGCGGGGCCTGCCGATCGTCGCGGTGCCGTTCACGAACACCGCGCTCGCCGCCCATCCGGCCTTCCGCGAGGCCATCGCCCGGTTGCGCGCCTGGGGCGTGACCGTGCTCTACGGCGACGAGGTGGTCAAGCCGCACGCGCCCGGCATCGGCGATGCGCTCGTCGATGACTTCCCGTGGCAGCTGGCCCTGCGGGCGCTGCCGGCCAGCTGAACACCACCGGCTCGGTCGTGCGCCGCCACCTGCGTGGTGGCCTGCGCTGGTAGCGTCGCCTGACGTGACCACCGCGGCCTCCGGCGCCACCCAACCCCCGGGCGTGGGCGACGTCGTCGCCGCGCTGGAGGCGCGCTATCCGCCCGGCACGGCCGAAGCGTGGGACCGGGTGGGGTTGGTCGTCGGCGAACCCGCTGCATCGGTGCGGCGCGTGCTTTTCGTCGTCGACTGTGTGGCCGAGACCGTGGACGAGGCGATCACGGTCGGCGCCGATCTGATCGTCGCTCACCACCCATTGCTGCTGCGTGGTGTGCACAGCGTGGCCACCACCTCCCACAAAGGCGCGCTCGTGCATCGCCTGATCCGGGCGGGTGTCGCGCTGTTCGTGGCCCACACCAATGCCGACAGCGCCCGTCCGGGCGTCTCCGACGCACTCGCCGACCGGCTCGGGCTCACCGATATCGCACCGATGGCGGGCGCGGCGGCGCACCCGCTGCGGACCGGACGGCTGGCCGAGCCGCTGACCCTGGCCGCGCTGGCTGAGCATGCGGCGGCGTGCCTGCCGGCGACCGCCGGCGGCGTCCGCGCCGGCGGCGACCCGGACCGGCTGGTGCGAACCATGGCCGTGGCGGGGGGAGCCGGAGACGACTTTCTCGCCGATGCCACGGCGGCCGGCGTCGATGCGTACCTCACCGCAGACCTGCGCCATCATCCGGCCAGTGAGCACCTCGCCGCCGGTGGCCCGGCGCTGCTGGACGTGGCCCACTGGGCCACTGAGCGCCCGTGGCTCGACGTCGCCGCGGCTGACCTGCGGGCCGACCTCGGGCCCGACGTCCTGGACGTCGTCGCCTCCGACGTCGTGACCGATGTGTGGACCGCCTACGCGCCGATGAGACCACCGCGATAAGGAGCCGTGCCCGTGAAGGCCGACCCGTACGCCCAGCGTCGCCTGCTCGATCTGCAGGCGATCGACACCGCGCTCGGTCAGCTCGCCCATCGCCGCCGCACCCTGCCCGAGCTGCCCGAGCTCGACCGGCTGGCCCGCGAACTCGCTGCGCTCACCGACGAGCGGGTGCGGGCCGAGGTGAGCGTCGATGACATCGACCGCGATATCGCACGGCTGGAGAAGGACATCGACCAGGTACGCGCCCGGGCCGACCGGGACCGCGTCCGGCTGGACGCCGGCACCGGACCGGCCAAGGAGCTCGAGGCGCTGCAGCACGAGCTGGGCACGCTCGCCCGCCGCCAGACCGAACTGGAAGACGCCGAGTTGGAGCTGATGGAGCAGCGCGAGCAGGCGCAGGGTGGCCTGGACGGGATCGCCGCGCGGGTGGCCGCAGCCCAGCAGCGGCGAGCGGAGTTGGAGGCTCGGCGCGACGCGAGCCTGGCCGAGATCGAGCGGGACGAGCAGAGCCGTACCGCCGCCCGGGCTCCGCTCGCCGGCGAGCTGCCGGCCGATCTGCTGGCCCTCTACGAACGCATCCGCGAGGCGAGCGGCGTCGGTGCGGCGCTGCTGCGCGCGGGCCGCTGCGAGGGCTGCCGATTGGAGCTGTCGGGTTCGGAGCGGTCCAGGGTCCGGGCCGCCGCGGCCGATGAGATGGTGCGCTGCGATGAGTGCGGACGCATCCTGGTGCGCACCGAGGAGTCTGGGCTGTGAGTGCGAGGAGCGCAGCGAAGCGAGCACCGCAGTCGCGAACGAAAGATGTTGCTGTGAGCGCGAGGAGCGAGCGGAGCGAGCCCCGCAGCTGCGAACGAAAGATGTTGCCGTGAGCCCGGCCAAGCGGTTGCGGGTCATCGTCGAGGCCGATGGTGGGGCACGGGGGAACCCGGGTCCGGCCGGCTACGGAGCGCTCGTGCGCGAGGCCGGCACCGGTGAGGTGCTGCTGGAGCGGGCCGAGGCGATCGGCGTGGCCACGAACAACGTGGCCGAGTACTCCGGCCTCATCGCCGGCCTGCAGGCCGCCGCCGACCTCGGCGCCGTCGAGGCCGAGGTGCGGATGGACTCGCGGCTCGTGGTCGAGCAGATGTCGGGCCGGTGGCAGATTAAGCACCCCGGCCTGCGTCCGCTCGCCGCCCGCGCGGCCGAGCTGGTGCGGCGCTTTGACACGGTGCGCTTCACCTGGGTGCCGCGGGAGCGCAACCGGCGCGCCGACACCCTCGCCAACGCAGCGATGGACGGCAAGCCCGCACCGGAGGACGACCTAGCGCTCGCCGCGCCGGTACCGGTCGCGGCGACGGGTCAGGGGAGCCGATCGTGGACACCGCGACCGGCCGGCACGGCGACCCGACTGATCCTGGTGCGTCATGGGGAGACCGCGTTGACCGCGCAGCGGCGCTACTCCGGGCGCGGCGATGTCGGACTCTCCGCGCGCGGGCAGGCCCAGGCGGCGGCCCTCGCCACCCGCCTGTCTCATCTCGCCGGCGCGGTGACCGCGGTGGTGAGCTCACCGCTGACGCGGGGTGTCCGCACGGCCGAGCCGATCGCCTCGGCGCTACAGGCCACGCTCATGGTCGAGCCCGACCTGGTCGAGTGCGACTTCGGTGAGTGGGAAGGGCTCACGTTTGCTGAGGTGCGTGAGCGGTGGCCGGAGCAGCTGGACGCCTGGCTGGGCTCGGGTTCGGTCGCTCCGCCCGGCGGTGAGTCGATCGAGGAGGTCACCACCCGGGTGCGCAAGGTGGTGACGGCACTTCTCGGTGAGCACACTGGCAGCACCGTGGTCGTGGTGAGCCATGTCACGCCGTTGAAGGTGGTGCTCCGCGATGCGCTCGCCGCCGGCGAGGCGTTCCTGCACCGCCTCTACCTTGACCCGGCCGGTATATCCATTGTGGACTCGTGGCCGGACGGCGGGGTGGCCGTGCGTGCCGTCAACGACACCGCTCACCTCGAGGACTGAGCCTCGCGCCGGTCGGTCAGCCGCCAAGCGCGATCGCGGCCAGCTGCGGCAGCAGCCAGGGCGCGATGATGCGTTGCACACCGGACTGGGTGAAATGCAGCCCGTCGCTGCGGACCCGCAGGCCGTCGATGGTCCAGGTGAACTCACCATCCGGGCACACCACAGCGTTGAGGTCGAGCACCCGGATGCGGTCGGGTGCGCGGGCCGCCGCAGCCCGCAGCAGCCCGTTCCACGCCTCGACCCGCGCGGGTTGGTCCTCGTCGTAGAGTCCGCCGTCGGGGCGCTCGGCGCGATGCGTGTAGGGAGCGGTCAACAGCACCACGTGCGCGCCGTGCTCGCCCGCCACCGAAATGGCAAGGTCGAGCTCCCAGGCCAGGTAGGCGTCGAACTCCGGCTGCCCCACGTGTTGATAGACGCCGTTGAGCCGGCGATCCATCAGCTCCCACCGGTCGAGCAGGATTACCGCCACGTCCGGATCGTCAGCCGCCACCACGCGCCGCCATCGGGAGTCCCAGGTCGGACAGGCCGGGTAGTTGGTGTGTCCCTCGCCCAGCTGCACGATGTCGGGCAGCCGGGCGATGCCGCAGCCCTGGATGGCCCGCACCGTGATGGCCAGGCCCGGTTGCGGCGGCAGGTAGGTGCCCAGGCTCCAGGAGACCGAGTCACCGAGGAACGTGATGCGCGGTTGCAGGCCGGGGCGCCGGTTGGGCCGCAGCACCGGGGCGAGCGGCGCCGCCTGGGTCGAGGGCAACGCGATGCGTGGCTGCGCCCCGGCGGTCGAGCCGGTCGACGGGATCGTCGCGGCGATGATGAAGGCGGCCGTGGCCCCGACGATCGCGGTCGCACCGAGCCCGGCGTGCACCGCGGTGACGCGGGCGCGGGCGCGGGCGGCCGCGCCGAGCCTGGGCAGCCACGCCGGCCAGGTCCAGCCGGCCCGGACCGGCCACCGCGGCAGGCGGCCGGTGCGCACCGGTTGCTCGACCAGCACGTACGAAACCGCGGCCACCGCGAGCGTCAGCGCGAAGCGCAGCCCGAGCAGCGCCGGGCCATGAAGGCCGGTGCGCTCGGCGTTGACGTACTGGAACAGCGGCCAGTGCCACAGGTAGACGCCGTAGGAGATGCGCCCGAGCCACACCAGCGGGGCGAGTGCGAGCAGCCGGGCGATCGGCGCCTGCGGGCTGAGCACCACATGGGCGAGGACCACTGCGACGGCCACCGCGCCGGCGGCCAGCCCGCCGCGGTAGAGCCAGGCGGCTTGGCCGTCCGCACTCGCCCACAGCCACCCCACGCCGGCGGTGGCGATGAGCGCGACCGCACCGAGCAGGCGGCCCGAACCCCGACTGGGGCTGACCGTGCGCTCCGGCCACGACAGCAGCACCGCCAAGGCCGCGCCGATGAGCAGCGCCTGGGCCCGCGCGTCGGTGCCGAAGTAGGCACGGTTGGAGTCGAGCGGACGGTAGAGCAGTGCCGCGGTGACCATCGAGGCGGTCGCGCCGACCAGGGTGATGGTGAGCAGTGCGGCCCGGCCGCGGCGTGCGGTGAGTGCCAGCCCGGCCACCACGAGCAGCGGCCACAGCAGGTAGAACTGCTCCTCGATGCCGAGCGACCAGGTGTGTTGCAGCGGCGACGGGCTGGCGTTCTGGGCGAAGTAGTCGCTGCCCCGGTAGATCATGCGCCAGTTCGCGATGTAGCCGAGCGCCGCCAACGCGTCACCCCGCAGCAGCGTGACCTCGGTTCCGGCCAGCACCGAACGGAAGGCGGCGACCACCACCACGAGCAGCACGAGCAACGCCGGCAACAACCGGCGGGCTCGACGCACCCAGAACGCGGAGAGGCGGATGCGTCCGTTGCGGGCCCGCTCGGCGAGCAGCAGCGACGTGATGAGGAAACCGGAGAGCACGAAGAAGGCGTCCACGCCGAGGAACCCGCCCCGCAGCACACCGACGCCACCGTGGAAGAGCAGCACCGCGGTCACCGCCAGCGCCCGCACGCCATCCAGCGCCGGCCGGTACGCGTACGCCGGCGGGGGTGGCATCGGCGCGGTGTCGGTCATGTGCCTCCAAAGCTCGCCCAGTAGCGTGCCGAACTCTTACCCCCGAGTCGAGCATCTTCCAACGCAGATCGTGAAACCTATGTTCTTTCCGGGTGTGTCGCGTCCGCAACCACCTGATCCGCGAAGGGCGGCTCACAGCGCTCTGAGAAACAGCACGACGGCGACCGCGGTGCCGATGGTGACGATGGCGGCGCGCAGCATCGGGGCTGGCAACCGTCGGGCCAGCCGGGCGCCGACGTATCCACCGATCAGCGTCGCCGGTGCCAGCACGGTCACCGCGCGCCAATCGACCGGACCGAAGAGCGCGAACGCGACCACCGTGACCGCGCCCACCACGGCCGAGATGGCGTTCTTCAGTGCGTTGAGGCGAGCCAGGCCCTCGTCGAGCACGAGCCCGAGCGCGGCGAGGCTCATCACGCCCAGGGCCGCGCCGAAGTAGCCACCGTAAACGGCGCCGAGACCGACGGTCGCGTGCAGGCTTACCGTGCGCCGGCGCGGCGACATCTCGCGCGGATGCCCGACCGCGCGACGCAGCCGATCCGACCACGCCAGCGTCGCCGCCGCCGCGAGCACGAGGAACGGCACCACAACCTCGAAGGCCCGAGCCGGCGTCGCCAACAGCAGCACACAACCGGCGACCGTGCCGGCGACCGCGGTGGGCAGCAGAGCCAGCAACACCCGCCGCCCCCGCACCTCGGCCAGCTCCATGAGTTCCCGGCGGCTGCCGAACACGCTCGCCGCATAGCCCGGTGCGACCGCGATCGAGTTGGTGACGTTCGCCGCGACCGGTGGCAGGCCGACCGCGACCAGGGTGGGGAACGTGATGAGCGAGCCACCACCGGCGATCGCGTTGACTGCGCCCGCGGCCAGGCCGGCCAGCAGCAGCCACGCCATGTCGAGCGGGTCCATGGTGACCTCCGTCGTCGCCGAGGGGGCGCGTCGCGTCGTAGCATTGCAGGCGCGACGGACGAGTCGGTCGGGCGGTCGCGTCGGCACGCGGGTTCGCCCGTGCGCCGCCGAGGAACGTCCGGGCTCCACAGGGCAGGGTGGTTGCTAACGGCAACCCGGGGTGACCCGCGGGACAGTGCCACAGAAAACAAACCGCCGGTGCGTCTCACGCGCCGGTAAGGGTGAAACGGTGAGGTAAGAGCTCACCAGCATCCCGGGTGACCGGGATGGCTCGGTAAACCCCACCCGGAGCAAGGCCAAGAAGGCCGCCACCGCAAGGTGGTAGCCAGCGCAGGCGATTGAGGGCGGCCCGCCCGATGCCTGCGGGTAGGCCGCTAGAGCCTGCCGGCAACGGCAGGCCGAGATGGATGGCCGCCGCCGCGCCATGACGAAGGTCGTGGTGTGGCACAGAACCCGGCGTACAGGCCGACTCGTCCGTCGCCTCTAACCTGCTCCTCCGCTGAGGAGAGCGCGTCGTCGCTTTTGATCGAACCACTTACATCGGATGGCACGCTCCCGGCGGAGCCTTGCCGAGCGCCGAATCGGCGCCCCGGGCCGGTATCGCGAACAACTCTCGCGGCGTCGTTGAGTGCGTCGTTCTCCGGCCATCGGGTGCCGGGGCGGCGGCACAACTCCCCACGGCGCGACGACGCGAGCCAGGGCCAATGAGCTGCGGGTAACCGGGAAAATGGCCGCGGTACGTTGCTACGCAATGGATTGGGGCGGGTCAAAGCGGAAAGGGCCACCCCCCTGTTCAGACCGGGGGTATACCGTCTACAGTGGAAGTCGCACTGAATTGTTCGCCGAAACGCTCGCGTATCCGCGGTTCACAGTGCAGAGTGTTCACATGAGCAACAGCGGAGGCCACCGGTACTACTGGTGCCTGCACCACCACCGCGTCGAGACGGAGGAGAACGCCTGCTCCGCGAATCGTCGGCTAGGACCCTACGAGACCGCGGACGACGCGAGGCGCGCATTGGCCAAGGTGGCCGAGCGCAACGAGGAATGGGATGCCGAGGATGCCCGATGGAACGGCGAACGGCCGTAGCCGGATGACCTCGCCCGCTGTCCACTGCCCCGGTCGGACCGCGACCGGTGGCACCACCCACAACCACTGGACTGCCAGAAGGAGGCAAAGATGGCCGTAGCGAAGAAGGCCACGACCCGACCGGCCGCGAAGCGCGCGGCTGTCACTACGACGCCGGCCGCCGCGACGCCGGCCAAGAAGACGGTCAGCGCGGCGGTGAAGAAGACAGCGGCTAAGAAGACGACGGCCGCCAAGAAGACGACGGCGAAGGCCCCGGCCAAGCGGACCACCGCGACGACCCGGACCACCGTGGCTAAGAAGGCGACGGCGAAGAAGACCGCCACCAAGGCCCCGGCGAAGAAGGCCACCGCCAAGAAGACGACCGCGGTGAAGAAGACGACCACGGCCGCCAAGAAGACGACCGCGGCGAAGAAGACCACGGCCGCCAAGAAGACGACCGCGGCCAAGAAGACGACCGCGGCCAAGAAAACCACCGCCGCGACGAAGGCCCCGGCCGCTCGCGCCACCACCGCAACGGTCGCTCGGACCGCGGCCAAGGCGCCGGCCCGCACCGGCACGACGCGGCGCACCAGCGCCCGTTAGCACCACCCGACAATCCCCATACGGAAGTACGGCGGAGACGGCACCGCAGTCTCTGGAGGGCCTGGGTCTCTGGAGGACCTGCCGATGGTCACCCGACTGGTCAGGGCGTCCCGCATCGACTTCACCAGCCTGCGCCGCGAGCTGGAGCTGCCCACACAGTTCCCGCTCGCGGCTCAGCATGAGGCGGATGCGGCCGCGACCCAACGTCCGGCCGAGCCGCCGGGTGAGCGCCGGCCCGACCGCACCGACCTGAGGCTGGTCACCGTCGACCCAGCCGGCTCACGTGACCTGGACCAGGCGATCGGACTGGAGCGCCTCGGCCGCGGTTACCGGGTCTGCTATGCGATCGCCGACGTCGCGGCATTCGTCACCCCCGGCGGCCCGCTCGACGCGGAGACCTGGCGCCGCGGTGAGACCGTCTACCTACCCGACGGCCGGACACCGCTGCACCCGCCGTCGTTGTCCGAAGGCGCGGCGAGCCTGTTGCCGGGCCAGCCCCGCCCGGCCGTGCTGTGGACGATCGACCTCGATGCCGATGGTGCCACGCGTGCGGTCCGGGTGGAGCGCGCGATCGTGCGCAGCGGCGCCCAGCTCGACTATGTCGGTGCGCAGGCGGCAACGACGGCCGGGCGGCTGGATGAGCCAATCGAGCTGCTGCCCGAGGTCGGACGCCTGCTGGTCGCCCACGGCCTCGCCCGTGGTGCGGTCAACCTGCCCATCCCCGAGCAGGAGGTCGAACCCGACGACGGTGGTTGGCGGCTGGTGCTGCGGGCGCGGCTGCCGGTCGAGGAATGGAACGCGCAGGTCTCGCTGCTGACCGGGATGGCGGCGGCCCAGATCATGCTCGATGGCCGCGTCGGTGTGCTGCGCACCATGCCGGCACCCGATCCAACCGCGCTCGACCGGCTACGCGTGGCCGCTGCGGCCCTCGGCATCGCATGGCCGGACGCGACGAGCGTCGGGCAGGTCGTCGCGGCCGTCGACCCGGCCTCAGCTCGCGGCGCCGCCTTCGTCGAGCATGCGGCCGAGCTGATGCGCGGCGCCGGCTACACCGCCTTCGATGGCTCGGCGCCGGCGGCCGCCACCCACGGCGCGGTCGCTGCCGCGTACGCCCATGTCACCGCGCCGCTTCGCCGCCTCGCCGATCGGTACGCGACCGAGGTGTGCCTGAGCCTGGTCGGCGGACGGTCGTTGCCCGAGTGGGTACGCACGGCGCTACCCAGGCTGCCCGAGACGATGGCGGCCAGCAACCGCCGGGCCAACGCGGCCGAGCGCGGTGCGGTCGACCTTGCCGAAGCGACGCTGCTCTCCGGCCGCATCGGCGAAGAGTTCGATGCGGCCGTGCTCGATGTCGACGAGCATCCGCGGCCGGACCGCGCGGCCGCCGGCGTAGTGGCCCTCGACGATCCACCGGTGCGAGGACGATGCGAGGGCGCGCTGCCCTTGGGCGAGCGGGTGCGGGTTCGCCTGGTGCGGGCCGACCCGGTGCACCGTCAGGTGCTCTTCGAGAAGGCCTGACCGAGCGCTTTGCGATGATGGCAGTCATGAGCTTCGACGTGAGTACGCTGCCTGACGTGTCGGCGTTGACCGTGGGCATCCTCGGCGGCACCGGCGACCAGGGCCGGGGCCTGGCCTACCGTATGGCCCGGGCCGGTCAACCCATCATCGTGGGCTCGCGCACCGCCGAGCGCGGGGCGGCGGCCGCGGCCGCGATAGCGGCGCTGCCGGGTGTGCGCGGCGAGGTGCGCGGCGGCACCAACGCCGAGGCGGCGCTCGCCGCCGATGTGGTCATCATCGCGGTGCCGTGGGACGGGCATGCGCACACCGTTGCCGCGCTGCGGGAACCGCTGCGCGGCAAGGTCGTTGTCGACTGCGTCAACCCGCTCGGCTTCGACCGGCAGGGCGCGTTCGCGTTGGCCGTACCTGAGGGCAGCGCCGCCGAACAAGCCGCGGCACTGCTGCCGGACTCCCGCGTCTGTGCCGCCTTCCACCACGTCAGCGCGGTCCTGCTCACCGATCCGGCGGTGGCCAAGGTCGACCTCGACGTGCTCGTGCTCGGTGACGACGCGGCGGCAGTCGCGATCGTGCAGGCGCTGGCGGCGCGCATCGATGGCGTGCGCGGGGTGAACGCCGGCCGGCTGCGCAACGCCGGCCCGGTGGAGGCGCTGACCGCGAACCTCATCGCCATCAACCGTCGTTACCAGGTGCACGCCGGGCTGCGCGTCACCGACCTGTAGACCTCGACCGGTCCGTGCCCGACGACCTCGGCGACGTCCAGCCACCCGCGCCGCCGCCGCGGCGGGTGGTCTCGCTCGTCCCCTCGCTCACCGAAGCGGTCGCCAGCGTCGGCGCCGAGCTGCTCGTCGGCGCGACCGACTTCTGCACCCACCCGCCTGAGCTGGTCGCCGACCGGGTCGGCGGCACCAAGTATCCCGACCTGGCCCGGGTTATCGCGCTGCGGCCGGACCTCGTGCTCGCCAACGCGGAGGAGAACCGCCGCGAAGACGTCGATGCGCTGCGATCGGCCGGCATCGCGGTCTGGGTCACCTACCCGCGCACGGTGCCGGACGCGCTGGACTCACTCGGCCGCATGTTCGCGGCGCTGCACCATTCGGCGCCGGGCTGGCTCGCCGATGCCCGCACGGTCTGGTCGGCACCGCCGTCGCGCCGCTACGCCGAGTGGGCCGTCATCCCGGTGTGGCGGCGGCCGTGGGTGGTGCTGGGGTCATCGACCTTCGCCGGCGATGTGCTCGAGCGGCTAGGTGTGGTCAACGCGTACGCCGGGGCCGCACTGCGCTACCCGCGGCCGCCGTTGGCCGAGCTGCAGGCGGCCGGGCCCGACCTCGTCGTGCTGCCCGACGAGCCGTACGCGTTCGGCGCGGACGATGGCCCGGAGTCGTTTCCCGGTGTGCGGTGTGCCCTGGTCTCCGGCCGTCACCTGACCTGGTACGGCCCATCGCTGGTGACGGCCCGGTCGGTGCTGCAGGCCGCGCTCGACGCAGCGGTGCCGGAGGCCCGGTGACGCGAGGCCGCTTCAGGGAGCGACCGAACTAGTGGAAGGTGTGCTCGTCGGCCGGGAAGCCGCCGTCACGAACGTCCTGCGCGAAGGCCCGGGTCGCGTCGGCGAGCACGGTGGCCAGGTCGGCGTAGCGCTTGACGAAGCGCGGCATCCGGCCGGCGCGCAGGCCGGCCATGTCCTGCCAGACGAGCACCTGGGCATCGGTGTCCGGGCCGGCCCCGATGCCGATGGTCGGCACCGCCACCTCGTGGGTGATCCGCTTGGCCACCTCGCCCGGCACCATCTCCAGCACGATCGCGAACGCACCGGCCTCGGCCACCGCGTGCGCGTCCGCGACCAGTTCGTCGGCCTCGTCACCACGCCCCTGCACCCGATAACCGCCGAGGACGTGCTCGCTCTGCGGGGTGAACCCGATGTGCGCCATGACCGGCACGCCGGCGGCGGTCAGCGCGGAGACCTGCGGCGCACAACGCTGACCGCCCTCGAGCTTGACCGCGTGGCAGCCCGCCTCCTTCATGAACCGCACCGCCGTGCGCACCGCCTGAGCCGGACCCTCCTCATAGGAGCCGAACGGCAGGTCGCCCACGACCATCGGGTACGAGGTCGCGCGCACCACCGCCTTCACCAGCGGTAGCAGCTCGTCGACCGAGACCATGAGCGTGGTCTCGTAGCCGAACACGTTGTTCGCGGCAGAATCGCCCACCAGCAGCACGGGGATGCCGGCCTGGTCGAAGATGGCCGCCGTGTACTGGTCGTAGCTGGTGAGCATCGCCCACTTCTCGCCACGGTCCTTCGCGGCGAGCAGGTCCCGCGTGCGCACCCGTCGGGTGGCCGGGCCACCGTAGAGCGACGCGATCTCCGGTTGGGACATCGGTGTCTCCTCGCACTCCTCGAGGCCGCCTTCGCGGTCCCCGGGCTGTTGAGCCGATCGTGCCACCGGGCCGGGTGCCGGCGGCAGGATCAGTGCAAGATCTCACACCGCCGGCCGCTACCCCTGGAACCGGTTGGTGATCGGCAACCGGCGGTCGCGACCGAACGCCTTGATGGAGACCTTCGGGCCCGGCGCTGACTGGCGCCGCTTGTACTCGGCGAGGTCGACCATGTGCAGCACCCGGTCCACCGTGGCCGGATCGTGGCCGGCCGCCACCAGCTCGTCGCGGCCGAGGTCACCGTCGATGTAGCCGGCGAGGATCGCGTCCAGCTCGACGTAGTCAGGCAGCGAGTCGGAGTCGAGCTGGCCGGGGCGCAACTCGGCGCTGGGGGGCTTGGTGATCGAGTTCTCCGGGATCGGCGGCAGCTCACCCCGCCGTTCCGCCTCGGCGTTGCGCCACCGGGCCAGCTGCCACACGTGCGTCTTGAACACATCCTTGATCGGGTTGAAGCCACCGACCGAGTCGCCGTAGAGGGTCGAGTAGCCCACCGCCAGCTCGCTCTTGTTGCCGGTGGTCAGCACCAGATGACCGTCCTTGTTGGACAGCGCCATCAGGATGATGCCGCGGACGCGAGCCTGCAGGTTCTCCCCGGCGAGGCCGCCCAGTGGCATGTTGTCGAGGAACTCGTCGACCATCGGTTGGATCGGCTCGACCAGGTAATGCAGGCCGGTGCGCTTGGCCAGGTCGGCGGCGTCGTCGATGGAGTGCGCGGACGAGTGCCGGCTCGGCATCGATACCCCGTAGACCTGGTTGGCGCCGAGTGCGTCAACCGCGACCGCCGCGACCACCGACGAGTCGATGCCGCCGGACAGGCCCAGGATGACGGAGCGGAACCCGTTCTTGCGCACGTAGTCACGCAAGCCCAGCACGAGCGCGTACCAGGCCGCCGCGTCGTCGGTCAGGCGTTCGGCCACACCGCCCGCGGCCGGGTCGACCGGCTCGGCCGCCCGCCGCCCGTGCCGGACCGGGAGCACCCGCCGCTTGATGCGCATCTCGCCCTTGCGGCGCCGCGGCACCGGCCCGGCCGTGGCCACCGGCAGATCCAGGTCGACCACGAGTAGCTCTTCGGCGAACTGCGCCGCCCGGGCCAGCACCGTGCCGTCGGGCGCGACGACCATCGAGTCACCGTCGAAGACGAGCTCGTCCTGACCGCCGATCATGTTGACGTACGCGACGGTGGCGCCGGCCTCGGCCGCGCGACGCTGCACCAGCGGCAGCCGCACGTCCTCCTTGTCCAGCTCGTACGGCGAACCGTTGATGTTGACGACCAACCCCACCTGGGCCCGAGCCGCGACCGTGAACGGGCCTCCGGCCTGCCAGAGGTCTTCACAGATGGTGAACGCGATATCCACCCCGCGGTAGCGGATCACGCTGAGTGTGTCGCCCGGCACGAAATAGCGATCCTCATCGAAGACGCCGTAGTTGGGCAGGTGGTGCTTGTAGTAGGTGAGCACGATCCGACCCCGGTGGAGCACCGCGAGCGCGTTGCGCGGTCCGCGCTCGGCCGTGGGCACCGGGTTGGCGTCGCCGTCGGCGTCGAGGTAACCCACCACCACCGGGGTAGCGCCCAGGCCATCCTCCACCAGGCCGGCGGCGAGGGACTCCAGCGCGGCCCGCGACGCGGCCACGAAGGTGTCCCGGAAGACCAGGTCCTCGACCGGGTAGCCGGTCAGCATCATCTCCGGAAACGCGACGAGATGGGCACCCGCGTCCGCCGCCTTGCGGGTCCAGCCGCGCACCAGCGCGGCGTTGCCGCCCAGGTCGCCCACAGTCGGATCACACTGGGCCAGCGCGATACGCATCCTCGGCATACATCAATTGTCCCTCACCGGCGCAGGTGCGGCGCTGGCAGCGGTGGTGACCGGCGTCTCAGCCGCCGCTGGCCGGCGCCGCGGGGGCGACCACGACCAGCGTGCCGGTCATCTCCGGATGGAAGCTGCAGGTGATGGCGAACTCCCCGGGAGTGATCGGGGCATAGAACTCACCGGTGCCGCCGGGGCTGATCGTCTGCGTGGTGAACTCGTCATCGGCGCCGGAGAGCAGGTGCTCGATCGGGTCCTCGTTGCGCACCGTCACCTCCTCCCCGGCGATGACCAGCAGATCGCCGGTGAAGGTCGAGTCCCGGATGGTGATGACCGGACCGTCCGTGGTCTCCGCAGCGCACCCAGTGAGCACGCCGGCGGCGAGCATTGCCAGCACGAGTCGGACCGATCTCATGCTGACTGCAACGCCGGCGGCGGGCGTCCGGTTCACGCCCGCCGCGCGTATCTCGAATCTTCTACAAAGGACGTAGCCCGGGTGAGCAAGCGGTTACCTCAGTGCAGGCTGAGCACGGTGGCGCCGACGAAGTGGGCAAGCGCGACGAACAGCATTGCGACCTGAGCGGCCAGCTGACCGAATGACTTCAGCACGTTGCTGAACGAGCTCAGCAGCTTGCTCGAGGCTTCGAGCGTG
>JBLNGJ010000518.1:0-2897 GCA_050264675.1 Micromonosporaceae bacterium | reverse complement strand
TGACGTGCCGGCGACCTTCTTCCTCACCGGCCAGTTCGCGAGCCACTATCCGCAATCGGTGCAGGCGATCGTGCAGGGCGGCCACCGCCTCGGCAACCACAGCAACACGCATCCGCATCTGCCGGCCCTGCCGTCGGACGCCGATGTGGTCAACCAGCTCCGCCTGGCGGAGACCGCTATCCGAGCCGCCGGGGGCACCGACCCGCGTCCGCTGTTCCGGTTCCCGTATGGCGACCGGAACGCGCACACGATCACGGTGGTCAACAACGCGGGTTACGTTGCCGTGCGCTGGACGGTCGACTCGCTGGGATGGTTGGGCACCGAAGACGGACGGACCGTGCAGCAGGTGATCGACCGCGTGGTCGGCGCGGCGCGCAACGGCGCGATCGTCATGATGCACATCGGGTCCAACCCCGATGACCACACCACGTTCGACGCCGACGCGCTGCCGACGGTGATCTCACGTCTGCGAGCACTCGGCTACCGCTTCGTGACCCTCGACGCACTGCTGTCGACCTGAGCCATTGGCGATGCCGCGGTCGTTGGACCGTGCGGTCCGCACCAGCGGCTCCAGCCCGAGCCCGGTGACCACCGCCATGGTGGTGGCCATGACGAGCCCGGCGACGATCCCGATGGCGATGATCACGGGGGGAGGTTGGCCCTCGTGCCACAGCGGTGGCGCGATAAGCATGAACGCCGCCAGCGCGGCGAGCCAGGCGATTGCCGTCACCGCGATCCACCGACCTGCCTGAGAGACATACCGTCGCAGCACCGTCCACTGCGCTGTACCGATCGAGAGCAGCAGCCCGGCGCCCCCGATCGCCGCCGCCGTGACCAGAATGGGCGCCGGCCAGGAGCTCATCCGATCGCCGAGTAGCGACGGCAGCAGGCCGATCACCCACGCCAGGACGGCGGCGGCGCTCGTCATGGCCACCCAACGGCGAGCGGGCAGCCGGGGCAGCACTCTCCGAAGCACGTGCGCCTGCGCCGTGCCGAGCACTGCGCCTTCCACCGCTCCGGCGAGCAGCAGGCAGGGCAGTGCCACCGGAACCGGAAGATCGAAGGTCAGCGTCGCCACCGCCGCCGGTACGCAGAACCCGACCGCCTCCCCACCTGTCGTCCAGGCTGTCCAGGACCAGAGCAGACGGGGTCGCGCCGGTGCGGTCGCGGCCGGGCGAGTGTCGATCAACGCCATGACGATCTACCTCCCACGGTCAGGGTCGGCCACGTGCCGCGAGACCGGCAAGGTCGAAGGGCCCGGTCGGTCGGGGCGGGACGGCTCTGTCCAGCAAATCGCCCGCGAACCAGCGTGGAGGGGAGGAGAGGGGTGCGCTATGGCGATGGAGCCGGTCGGGCCGGTAGTAGTGGGCGTTGACGGATCGGCGGGAAGTCTGGCGGCGCTGGAGTTGGCCGCCGACGAGGCGGCCGCGCGGGTGACGCCATTGGTGGTCGTCTGCGCCGGGGAGCGCGATGTGGCGGTGGCCCAGGCCGTGGCCGAGCATCCGGCGCTGTCGGTCACGGGCCAGTTGGTGCAGGGTGACCCGGCGGACGCCATCCTGGAGGCCTCGCGCGGCGCGGACCTGGTTGTGCTGGGGCCACGCCGAGGCGACCGTTCGGCGCCCTCGGTGGAGCTGCGGGTGCTGAGCCGGGTACGCGTGCCCCTGATCGTGTTCCGGCCATTCGACGCGCCGGCCGAGGGGGCGCTGCCCCGACCAGTCCTCGTCGGCGTCGTCGGCGAGCCGAGCGACGACCTGGTCGCGTTCGCGTTCGCCGAGGCGGCGCTGCGGGGAACGGCGCTGCACGCCCTGTTCGTCGACGCCGACGGGGCGGCGGCCACGGACCAACTCCAACCGGACGCGCTCACGATCTGGTCGGAGAAGTATCCCGAGGTTGTCGTGTCCAGTTCGATCCGGCGCGGCGTCGACGCTGCGGTGGCGCTGGCGGCGGCGTCGCGGTCGGCGCATCTGGTGGTGGTCGAGGCCGGCGCCGTGGCGACCGGGTTGGTGCACCTGGCCGGCTGCCCGGTCGCGGTCGTGCCGGTCTCCAGCCACGATTGAGGCGCGGCCCGATCCGACAGGCCAGGCTGCGGCCGTGTGGGGTTGACGGCGCGAGGGCCCGCTGGTGAACGGGTCGTACGCGGTTGCCCTCGTTAGGGGCTAAGGCGGCTGTTCACGAGCGAATGATGCACGGCGGCGTATCGATCGCACCGCCGGGGCCCAACGCGGGCGACAGGACCCTCGTTTAAGCGTATGCTTGGTGTGTTGCCCGGGACCTCGGCAGCGAAGGTCCGTCCGATGCGACGGACCAGCTATCAGAGCAGGGGTCGCGATGAGCCGGTAGCGTTCTGTACGCCACAGTGTCTGCTCCCGTCGTCCGATGCGCGGTCGACGTCTTGCCGGTACCCGCTCATCTGATCGCGCGATATTTGGTGGATATCACCTTGGCACCGCCGGTGACGGGGCGGACGACGTCTCAGCATGATTCATCGCTAGCCCGTGACGGACCGCGACGCGACCTGACCGGCGCTGCCGAATGGTGGATGAAGTTGTCTTGCCATCCGTATCGATCTCACCGGGCTTGACTCCCCAACCGCGCCAACCGGTCGTGGTAGGTGCGGCACACCTATTGCACATCCGCAGCCTCGCAACTCGGCGGCGAGCGCTCCTAGATGATACTGCCCGATCGTGGCGACGCCGTACAGCGGGCAACCTTAACACCCCCAACCCGGAAGGCAATTCCATGGCTACGGACACCCGAACCCGCCATAGCTCCCTACTCTCGCGCGCCGTATCCACAATCTTCGGCATCATCGCGGTCATTCTAATTATCCACATCGCCTTTGTGCTGGTCGGAACCAACGCCAGCAACGGCATCGTGAGTGCCGTGTCGGATCTCGC
>JBLNGJ010000517.1:0-2533 GCA_050264675.1 Micromonosporaceae bacterium | reverse complement strand
CACCGACCTCTGCGCGGCGTGCACCCGGTTCGCCGCGGCCGTGGCCGAGATGCCGGCCGAGGCGTGGCCCACGGTGGTCACCTGGCGCAGCGGCCGTAGCGCGCCAGCCGCCCATGTGATGTGGACGCGCCTGAGCGAGGTGGAGATCCACCACGTCGACCTCGACCTGGGCTACCGGCCGGCGGACTGGAACGTCGCCTTCGCCGCCCGGATGCTGCGCGGCGTCGCGCACGACTTCGGCGAGCGGCCTGACGGTCCGCGGGTCGTGATCCGGGCCGAGGACGTCGGCCCCGACCTGCCGATCGGGCCGGGCGTGACCGCGCCAGTGGTGTGCGGGCCGGCCTGGGCCGCGGCCGCCTGGTTGATCGGGCGTACGCGGGGTGACGGGCTCACGGTGACCCCGGACGGGCCGCTACCCGCCGTGCCAACCTGGGGCTGACCCCGCGCCGACCCTCTTCTTCTTCCGAGATCTTGGATGATTTGGGGGCCTATAGGCCCCCAAATCATCCAAGATCTCGTGGGTGGTGGGCCGATGCGGGCGACTAGGCTGGCAGGCGTGACGTATACCGGAGCCGTGACGCCCGGCGGACCGCCGGACGTACGGGAGCTGCCGAACCTGACCATCACCAAGGTCTCGGTCGGTCCATTCGACAACAACGCCTACCTGTTGCACTGCCGCGCCACCGGCGAACAGCTGCTCATCGACGCGGCGAACGAAGCACCCCGCCTGGTCGAGCTGGCCGGCGCGGCCGGACTATCCACTGTGGTCACTACCCACCAGCATCAGGATCATTGGGTCGGGCTGGCCGAGGTGCTCGCGGCCACCGGGGCCCGCTCGGTCGCCCACGCCGCCGACGCCGGCGCCCTGCCGAAGGTGGACACCACGGTGGCCGACGGCGACGTGGTCACGGTGGGCGAGTGCGAGCTGGAGGTGATCCACCTCGTCGGCCATACGCCCGGCTCGGTCGCGCTGCTCTACCGCGACCCGACCGGCGGGCCGCACCTGTTCACCGGCGACTGCCTCTTCCCGGGCGGCGTGGGCAACACCCAGGGCGACCCAGCCCGGTTCACCTCACTACTCGGCGACGTCGAACGCAAGCTCTTCGACCGGCTGCCGGATGAAACGTGGTTCTACCCTGGCCACGGCAACGACTCCACACTCGGAGCCGAGCGAGGCTCCCTTGAGGAGTGGCGCGCCCGGGGCTGGTAGCGTTGCGGTGCCGGCAAATCCTGTCCGTGCTGGTCAAGCGGCGTGGTCGTACTCGTGGATAATGCCGCCGACGCGGTCGCGTCGCGCGACGTCGAGGTGGGCGAGTCGGTGTGGATCGGTGATCGGTTCGGGTAGCGGCTTGAGCGGTCTGACGCTCAGGATGCCCCGATGGGGGCCGATGCTGGTTGTAGTGGCCCTCGTATTGATGCGCACCGCAGTCGGGTGACCGAAGCCGAGCGGACTCGATCCCCGATTGGCTCGCCCGACGGTGGTAGTGACCGTCGCGGGCGGCACAATGCCGATGTACGTACGTTTGTGGGTACCTCAAGGGTAGGATCGGACTCATGCGCGACATCCTCACGGTCCGGCAGACCCTGGAACAGCTCTCGACGCTCCTCGAAGAGTTCCGTAACGGAGCCACCGAACCAGTCGCAATCGGATCAAGACGCCACCGCGAAGCGGTTATCGTGCCGGCTGCGCTGTGGGACAACATGATCAGCGAACGCCGGGAGGCCGCTGAGCAGACCGACGCGTCCCTCAGGCTGGAGGGCCAATCCCGAAGCGCCGCGGCCCGGAAGATCAGTGACCGCTATGTCAACGGCGAGATCGGCACAGAGGACATGGTGCGCCAGACGATCGCATTGCACCTCGCGACGTGACCGGCGACCCGTACGTCGACCCAGCCACCGGACTCCTCGCCAACAAGCTCGGCATCACCGACACCGAGACATTGAACCAAGCCATCGCCGACATCACGGCCGCGCGACTTGACCAACTCGCGACGCGACATCTCCCCGGCTCATACGATCTCAACCACCTCAAAGCGTTTCACAGAGCCATCTTTAGTGACATCTTCGAGTGGGCCGGCCAGACCCGCACAGTTCAGATCGCGAAACAAACGGGCTTCTGCCTGCCGCAACATATCGAGACCTATGCCGCCAGCGAGTTCGCCAAACTGGCCAAGGACAACTACCTGCGCCAACTCGCGTGGCCCGATTTCGTCGACAAGCTTGCCTACTACCAAGCCGAGATCAACGAGCTCCACCCGTTCCGCGAGGGAAACGGCCGTACCCAACGTGCGTTCCTGTATCAGCTCGCCCGCGAGGCCGGCTACCACCTCGATTGGACCCGCGTCGACGCCGACGACAACATCGAGGCTGCGATAGCCGCACACAACGGCGACCTCGAACCTATGCGACGCCTCCTTCGGACCATCACCAACCGATGAAGCAAACGCCAGGAACCGGCTGCCGGATGAAACGTGGTTCTACCCTGGCCACGGCAACGACTCCACACTCGGAGCCGAGCGAGGCTCACTTGAGG
>JBLNGJ010000516.1:0-14405 GCA_050264675.1 Micromonosporaceae bacterium | reverse complement strand
GGAGTGCTGCTGTCATGAGGTCCGAGCCCGCCCACCCGTCCCCGGTCGTCGTCCGTCCTGACGGCCTCACCGCCGCCGACGTGCTCGCCGTGGCCCGCGCCGACGCGCCGGTGCAGCTCGCACCCGAGGCGGTCGAGGCCATGGCGGCGAGTCGCTCCATTGTGGAGGCAATCGAGCGGGACGGGCGGCCGGTCTACGGGGTCTCGACCGGGTTTGGCGCACTGGCGAGCACGTTCATCGCCCCGGAGCGCCGGGCCGAGCTGCAGCATGCGCTGATCCGCTCCCACGCCGCCGGTGCCGGCGCACCGATGCCCCGCGAGGTGGTGCGGGCGATGATGCTGCTGCGCGTGCGCTCGCTCGCGATGGGACGGTCGGGCGTCCGCCCGCTCATCGCCGAAGCCCTGATCGACCTGCTCAACCACGACATCACTCCCTGGGTGCCCGAGCACGGTTCGCTGGGCGCCTCGGGCGACCTCGCCCCGCTCGCCCACTGCGCGCTCACGCTGCTCGGCGAGGGCTGGGTGCTGGCCAAGGACGGCGCCCGGCTGCCCGCCGGCGAGGTGCTCAGCGCCCGGGGTCGGCCGCCGATCACGCTCGCCGCCAAGGAGGGCCTCGCCCTCATCAACGGCACCGACGGCATGCTGGGCCTGCTGTTGATGGCGATCGAGGACTCGGCCCACCTGTTCACCATGGCCGACGTGACCGCCGCGCTCGCGATCGAAGCGATGCTGGGGTCGGATCGCCCGTTCCAGCCGGAGCTGCACGCCATCCGACCGCACCCGGGCCAGGCCACGTCGGCCGCGAACATCCACCGCCTGCTGCAGGCCTCGGCCATCATGGACTCCCACCGCGACGATCTCACCCATGCGGTTCAGGACGCGTACTCGATGCGGTGTGCGCCCCAGGTCGCCGGGGCGGCGCGCGACACGCTCGACTACGCCCGTCAGGTGGCCACCCGCGAGCTTGCCTCCATTGTCGACAATCCGGTGGTGCTGGGCGACGGGCGGGTCGAGAGCACCGGCAACTTCCACGGCGCCCCGCTCGGCTTCGCCGCCGACTTCCTCGCTATCGCCGCCGCCGAGGTCGGCTCGATCGCTGAGCGCCGGGTCGACCGCCTGCTCGATGTCACCCGGTCCCGCGACCTGCCGCCGTTCCTGACTCCCGACCCTGGCGTCAACTCCGGCCTGATGATCGCGCAGTACACCGCGGCCGGCATCGTCGCCGAGAACCGCCGGCTGGCCGCGCCGGCGTCGGTGGACTCGGTGCCCACCTCCGGCATGCAGGAGGACCACGTGTCGATGGGCTGGGCCGCGGCCCACAAGCTACGCACGGTGGTGGGGAACCTGGCGACCGTCCTCGCGGTGGAGCTGCTCGCCGCGGCGCGTGGCCTGCAACTGCGGGCGCCCCTGGCACCTTCGCCGGCCGGACGCGTGGTCGTTGACGCGGTGACCCAGGTCGCGGGTTCGCCGGGGCCCGACATCTTCATGGCCCCGGCGATGGAGGCGGTCCGCCACCTGATCCTCGGATCAGACCTGCGACGGCGCATCGAGGCCGAGATCGGCGCCCTCCTCTAAGCGGCGATCATGAACTAACGGCCGCGACACGCCGCCGACAAGGGACGTAAGTTCATGATCGGCCGGGGAGTTCGCGGGCGATGAGGGGGGCGAGGGCACGCAGAGCCCGGCCCCGGTGGCTGATCGCGTCCTTCTCGTCCGGGGCGAGCTCGGCACTGGTCTGCGCGTAGCCGTCGGCGACGAAGATCGGGTCGTAGCCGAACCCGCCGCTGCCCCGGGGCGACCGGGTCAAGCGCCCGCGCATGACACCCTCCACAGTGAACTCACGCCCGTCCGGCAGCACGAGCGCGGCCGCGCACACAAACGCGGCGCCGCGGTGGGCATCGTCCACATCGGAGATCTGGGCCAGCACGAGCGCGGTGTGGGCCCGGTCCCGGGTCAACCGGTCGGCGTCGGTGCACCCGGACCAGCGGGCGCTGAGCACGCCGGGCATGCCGCCCAGCGCCTCCACGGTCAGACCGGAGTCGTCGGCCACCGTGGGCAAGCCGGTGTGCTGGACCCCTTCGCGCGCCTTGAGCAGGGCGTTCTCGGCGAACGTCCGGCCGGTCTCCGGCCTCTCGTCGTACGGCTCGACGTCGGCCAAGCCGATCAGCCGCACCCGACCGGGGGCCAGCTCGGCGTCGAGGATTCGCTGCAGCTCGACCAGCTTGCCCGGGTTGCGGGTGGCCAGCAGCAGGATCACGCCAGCGCCTGCTGCTGGAGCAGGGTCAGCTCGGCGCAGCCGTGCCCGCCGAGCTCGAGCAACGCGTCGAGCTGCGCCCGGGAGAACACGCCGGACTCGCCGGTGCCCTGCACCTCGACGAAGTCACCGTCGCCGGTGCAGACGATGTTCATGTCGACCTCGGCGGCGACGTCCTCGAGATAACACAGATCCAGGCGGGCCTCGCCGTCGATGATGCCGACGCTGACCGCGGCGACCGAGCGGTGCACCGCGTCGGCTGGCCGCCCGGCGAGCAGGCCCTTGCCCGCCATCCAGGTCACCGCGTCGTGCAGGGCGACGTAGGCGCCGGTGATGGCGGCGGTGCGGGTGCCGCCGTCGGCCTGCAGCACGTCACAGTCGAGCACGATCGAGTTCTCACCGACCGCGGCGAGGTTGATGCAGGCCCGCAGGCTGCGACCGATGAGCCGGGAGATCTCGTGGGTGCGCCCGCCGATGCGCCCCCTGACGCTCTCCCGATCGGAGCGGGTGGTCGTGGCGCGCGGCAGCATCGCGTACTCGGCGGTGACCCAGCCCAGGCCGGAGCCCTTGCGCCAGCGCGGCACGCCCTCGGTCACGCTGGCGGTGCAGAGCACCCGGGTCTCGCCAAACCCGACCAGCACCGAGCCCTCGGGATGGATGCTCCAGTTGCGAGTGATCGTCACCGGCCGCAGCTGATCGGGCGCGCGCCCATCGGGTCTACCCATGGTCCCAAGCCTAGGCGAGGGGTGCGTCGGGCCCAGGCCTACACGTCGAACCGAGCTCCGGCCCGGGCGATCTCCACCGGGCCGGTGAAGACTGAGGAGGCCGCCTCGTGCGCCATCGCCGCGCTGCCCCACGCGGCCACGAGGTGGGTGAGCACCAGCCGCTGCGCGTTGGCCTTCGTCGCCGCCTCGCCGGCGTCCCGCCCGGTCATGTGCAGGTCGGGCGGGTTCTCCTCGCCGTCGAGGTAACTCGCCTCGCACAGGAACAGGTCGGCGTCCTGGGCGAGACGGCACAGCGCATCGCAGGGCGCGGTGTCGGCCGAGTACGCGAGGACCTTGCCTTCGTGCTCCAAGCGCAGCCCGAACGTCTCGACCGGATGGTTGACCCGCTCGGCGGTGATCCGCAACGGCCCGAGCTCGAACGTGCCTGGGCGCAGCGTGTGAAAGGCGTAGACATCGTCGAGCGAGCCTTCACCGTAGGCGGCGGCCAGGCGCTGCGCCGCCCCGGCCGGCGCGTACACCGGCAGCACCGGGTAGGGACCGTCGGGCGCGTAGCGGCGCACCACCACATAGCTGCAGGCGTCCAGCACGTGGTCGGCGTGCAGGTGGGTGAGCAGGATCGCGTCCACTCCACGCAGCGAGCCATAGCGCTGCAGGGCGGACAGCGACCCGGTGCCGAAGTCGAGCATCAGCCGAAAGCCGTCCGCCTCCAGCAGGTACGCCGAACAGGCCGAGTCCGGCCCCGGAAAACTGCCCGCGCAGCCCAGCACGGTGAGCCTCATCGGGCGGCCCCGAGGCTCATTCGCGCCGTGGTGACCGCCACATCCCGACCGAGGAAACGCCGGGCCAGCCGGGCGAAGGGCTCCCGGTCGCCGGTGGCGACAAACTCGTGTGCCGGTGGCGGGGCCGCCGAGCCGTCCGCGGTGGTGGCCGGACGCAGCCGGTTCCGCTCGGTCAGCACGCGGTAGACCTCCTTGGCCGTCTCGTCGGCGCTCGAGACGAGGGTGACCCCATCGCCCATGACGAGACTGATCAGACCGGTCAGCATCGGGTAATGGGTGCAGCCCAGCACCAGTGTGTCCACACCGGCCTGTTGCAGTGGTTCCAGATAGGACTGAGCCAGGCCGAGCAGCGCCCGTCCGGAAGTGATGCCCCGCTCGACGAAGTCGGCGAACTGTGGGCAGGCCACACTGGTGACCCGCACCTGGGGCGCGGCCGCGAACGCGTCGGTGTAGGCGCCGCTGGTGACGGTGGCAGTGGTGCCGATCACACCGACCCGGCCGTTGCGCGTGGCCGCCACCGCCCGCCGCACGGCCGGCCGGATGACCTCGATGACCGGTACGCCGTAGCGCTCGCGGGCATCATGCAGGCAGGCGGCCGAGGCGCTGTTGCACGCGATCACGAGCAGCTTGACCGGCTCGGTCGGGCTGGGATCTTCCCCGCCGGTGCCGCCGGTGCCGCCCGCGAGATCATCGAGGCAGGCCAGTGCGTGCCGGCGCACCTCGGCGATCGACTTGGACCCATACGGAAAGTGAGCAGTGTCGCCGACGTAGCGCACCCGTTCGTGCGGCAACTGGTCGATGATCGCGCGGGCCACTGTGAGCCCGCCGACTCCCGAGTCGAAGATGCCGATGGGTGCGTCCACCACGTGCGGAGCCTACGCCGCAAACCCGACCGGGTCGGAGAACTCCCGGGCAAGCTGTCGCCAAGGCGACACGACGTGGACCGGCGCCATCACAGACGGTTAGTTCCCACGTTGCGCTGGGTGGGAACCCTGCCTAAAGTCTCGTAGGTAGCGCAGAGAGACGAGTAACGAGCAGAGACGAGTAACGAGCAGAGATGAGTTGGAATGGCTAACCAGACCTCGGCTGCCCGTGCCCCGGCGGCGGGGCGACCGTCGGGAGGCTCGGCCACCGGCCTCCTGACCGCGCCGAGCCCCCGTGGTACCGCGCGCCCCGGCAGCGCCAGCGGTCGGCTCGGTCGGGTCTACTCCCGCGCTGACCAACCACCCCGGCTGCGCCAACTCATGGGCGTGTGCGGCTGGGCGGCCGTGCTCGGCGGGGTCGGCCTGGTGCTCGGCCTGCGCGGCTTCATCGGCGTCCTCGCCGGCGCCGCACCCGGCTGGTACGAGCCGGCGACGATCCTCACCGGCCTGGTCGGCATCAGCCTGACCGTGGGTTCCTTCCTCACCGTGCAGCGCATGCGGGCGCCGTGGTTCCTGCTCGGTGCCGCCTCCGTGACGCTCATCATAGCGATGGTGCTCACCGGTATCGCGCTCTAGGGAGACCTCCCGCAGGGCTCAGGCCCAGAGCTGCCCGTCCAGCGCCTCCTCGGCGTCGGCGAGGGTGCCGCCGTACGCGCCAGTCGAGAGGTACTTCCAGCCACCGTCGGCGACGATGAACGCCACGTCGGCCCGGCGTCTGTCCCGGACGGCGTCATGGGCCACCGCCAGCGCGGCGTGCAGGATGGCGCCGGCGGAGAACCCGGCGAAGAGCCCCTCGACCTCGACCAGCTGCCGGGTACGCAGGACGGCGTCGCGAGTGCTCACCGAGAACCGTCGCGTCAAGACGGTCGCGTCGTAGAGCTCGGGCACGTAGCCCTCGTCGAGGTTGCGCAGCCCGTACACGAGCTCGCCATAGCGGGGTTCGGCCGCGATGATCTGAATACCCTCGACCTTCTCGCGCAGGTATCGCCCCACCCCCATGAGCGTGCCGGTGGTGCCTAGGCCGGCCACGAAGTGGGTGATCGTGGGCAGGTCGCGCAACAGCTCCGGCCCCGTCCCCTCGTAGTGGGCCAACGCGTTGGCCTCATTGGCGTACTGGTTGAGCATCACCCAGTCGGGGTGCTCAGCGGCGATCTGGCGCGCCTGAGCCACCGCCGCGTTCGACCCGCCCGCCGCCGGCGAGAAGATGATCTCCGCGCCGTACATCCGCAACAGCTGAACCCGTTCGGTCGAGACGTTCTCCGGCATCACACACACCAGCCGGTAGCCACGCAGCTTCGCCACCATGGCCAGTCCGATGCCGGTGTTGCCGCTGGTCGGCTCCAGGATCGTGTCACCCGGGTGCAGCCGGCCGGCCGCTTCGGCGGCCCGGATCATCCACACCGCCGACCGGTCCTTGATCGAGCCGGTCGGGTTGCGGTCCTCGAGCTTGGCCCACAGCCGCACCTCCGGCGTGGGCGAGAGGCGGGGCAGCCCGACCAACGGGGTCGAACCGCAAGCGTCCAGCAGGCTCTCGAAGCGTGCCATCGCCGGCCTCAGCCTCCGGCGACCGCGGGCAGGATCGTCACCGTGTCGCCGGCGTTGACCTTCGCATCGAGCGCGCCCAGGAAGCGCACGTCCTCGTCATTGATGTAGATATTGACAAAACGGTGCAGACCGCCCTCGTCGGTGACCAGTCGGTCCCGGAGGCCGGGGTAGCGCGTATCGAGATCGGCGAGCAACTCACCGATGGTGTCGCCACTGCCCTCGACAGCCTTCGCCCCACCGGTGTGGGCGCGCAGGATGGTCGGGATGCGTACCTCGATTGCCATGGATATGTCAGCTCCTTGTTCGGTCGGGACAGTCGGTGGAGTGCGGCCCAACTCAGGCGCGACACTCGTAGTCGACCGTCACCGGGGTCTGCCCGAACAGGTAGGACTGCACCGCGGTCGGATCGACGGCGGCGTTGACCACCCGGACCGGCTCCTCGCTGACCGCACCGTCCACGATGCGGAAGGAACGGATCTCCGTAGTGTCCGGGTCTCGGGTGGAGACCAGCAGGTAGTGGGCGCCCGGCTCGGCCGCGAGGGCGATGTCGGTGCGGGACGGCTCGGCCGGCGTCGCGGTGTGCGAGTGGTAGATGACCAGCGGCTCCTCGTCGCGGTCGTCCATCTCCCGCCAGACCCGCAGCTGTTCGGTGGCATCGAACCGGTAGAACGTGCTCGACCGCTCGGCGTTCTCCATCGGGATCAGCCGATCCGGCCGATCCGAGCCGACCGGGCCGGCGACGACACCGCAGGCCTCGTCCGGGTGGTCCCGGCGAGCGTGCGCCACGATCGCGTCCAGGATCGCTGACTCGATGCTGAGCACATCTCCCAGCGTACCGGCCGGGCCGGACCGCCTCCGCGCCCCGATCGTGCCGCCTAGCTGGTCTCGCCGGCCACGCTGAAGGAACGAAGCCGGTCAATGGCGAGCACGGTCGTGGCCACGGTGAAGACGGCAGCCATGATCAATGCCAGGGGTACGGAGACCCGCCCGCGCAGCAGGCCGGTGTCGGCCAGCCGGTCGGCAATGGTGATCACGTACTGCTGGATGGAGAGCACCCGGGTGCCGGTGAAGAGGTTGCCCAGCACGCCTTCCCAGATCAGCACGTAGAGCAGGCCGATGAGCACCGGCCGGCGGGTGATCAAGCTCAACGCGACGAAGAGGGCGCAGTAGGCCAGCGCGCCGAGTGCGCTCGCCGCGGTCAGCGCGAACGCCAGCTGGGCCGAGCCGGCGATCATTCCGCAGATGTACATGGGCACCCCGACGGTCAGGGCCGTGATCACGAACGCCACCATCAGCTTGGCCAGAATGATCTCCCGCCGGGGTAGCGGCTTGGCCAGAATGTGCACGATCGTTCCGTCGTCGATCTCCGAACCCAGCACGCCGGTGCCGATAATGAGCGCCATCACCGGCAGCACGACGGCGAACCCCAGGCCGATCACCACCGGCGGCACCCACTCCGCCGCCGTGGCGCCCAACGAGTCGGAGAGCAGCCCGAGCCCGATCAGCAGCAGCGGCAGCGGCAGCAGCAGCAGGAAGCGCCGCCGCCCCACCAGCGCGCGGGCGGTGATCCGGGCGATGGTCATGTTCATCGACGCCTCGATTTCACGAAGAGACCAGGTAGGAGAAGACGCTTTCCAGCGACTCGTCGGTGGGCAGCAGCCGCTGGACGCGGATCCGCTCACCCCGGGCGATCTTCGGCAGCATCCGGGTGAACGTGCCGTAGTCGCCGGCGCGCACGGTCAGACCCAGGGTCGGGTCCAGCTCCACACCACGCACCGAGGCCTCGCCCATGAGCGCGACCGCGAGCCGCCGGTCATCGCTGGAGCGGACGGTGAACACGTGCGGCCGGTTGGTCATCAGCCGGCGGATCGTGCGGTAGTCGCCCGAGGCGGCCAACCGTCCGGCGACGATCACCTGGACCGTGCCGGAGACCTGCTCGACCTCCTCGAGAATGTGTGAGCTGAACAGCACGGTGTGCCCGCGGGCGCCCATGTCGTGCAGCAGGTCCATCATGTGCAGGCGCTGGCGCGGGTCCATGCCGTTGAACGGCTCGTCCAGCAGCAGCACGGCCGGATCGTGCACCAGCGCGGCCGCCACCCGCACCCGCTGGCGCATGCCCTTGGAGTAGGTGGCCAGCCGCCGGTGCTGGGCGTCGGCCATCTCCACCAGCTCGATCGCCTGCCGGGCGGCCCGTTCCGGGCTCGGTAGCCGGTGCATCTTGGCGCTGGCCAGCACGAACTCCCAGCCGGTGAGGAACCCGTGCACCGCCTCGCGCTCGCTGACCAGGCCAAGTCCCTTGTAGACATCCGGGTTGCGCCAGGTCGGCCGTCCGCCGACCAGCACTTCGCCTCGCGACGGCGCGAGGAACCCGGCCATCATGTGCAGCACCGTGGTCTTGCCGGCCCCGTTGGGTCCGAGCAGACCGGTCACCCCGCCGCCGAGCGTCATCGTGATGTCGTTGACCGCCACCACGTTGCCGTACCACTTCGATACGCCGCGCAGCTCGACCGCGGCGTCCGGCTGTGACGGGCCGATCGCCGATTCGCTGGTCGCCGATTGACTGGTCACTGCGCCACCTTCCGGTACCGGAGCACGAGCAGTGCGACACAGGCCGCGACGACGCCGAGGGTCACCGCGCCGTAGAGCGGGCCGAAATCACCGATGCCGCTGCTGCCATCACCCGGTCGGAACAGCCAGTCGCCGACGCCGCCGACCAGCGTGGTCGGGCTGGCCAGCGAGGCAAGTTGGCGCACTGTCTCACTCGGGGCCAGGGAGAGCACCCCGACCACCGGCGTGGTGACCAGGAAGACGGCGACCACGACCGCGGCGGCGACCGCGCGGCGGCTGGCCAGCGAGGCCACCAGCAGCGCGATGGAGGCGTAGACCGCGGCGTAGATGAACGAGTAGGCCAGGCCGGGCAGGAAGTCGCCGACCTCGTCCCAGACCTTGCCGATGCTGTCCACCGAGAAGACCCCGCCGAGGAACATGAGCAGCTGCGGCCCGGCGATCAACAGCCAGGTCGCGGTGACCAGGGCCGCCAACTTGGCCATCGCGTAGTCGCCCCGGTGCAGCGGGCGGGAGAAGTAGAGCGGCAGCACGCCGCTGCGCAGGTCCCGCGAGACCAGCTCGGGCGCGACCACGGCGGAGAACATGAGGATCAGTACGGTCATCGACTGCGGGAACTGCACGTATGAGACGACGACCTGGCCGACCTGCGAGCGCACCGCGGTGAAGATGGCGGCGACCAGCGTGACGATGCCGGCCACCAGCCACGGGAACACCTTGGCCTTGCCGCTGCGCCCGAGCCCGAACGCGGTGCGCACCCCGTGCAGGTAGAGCGAACGCACCGCATACCACCGACCCAGCCGGGGCCCGTCGTAGCGCCGATAGCCGATGTCATGGATGACGCCGTTGGGTTCAGCGACCGTGGCCACCGGACACCTCCTCCCGTGCGAACAGTTCGGCGACCCGGTGGCGACGCTGGTCCAACCGGTGCAGCGGCAGATCCAGCTCGGCCACTGCGTCGAGGATCACGTCATAGGTGCCCTCGTCGGTGAGCGGCACGGCCAGCGCGTGGCCCTCCCGCGCCGCGGCCAGGCCGGCCTGGGCCAACCGGGCCACCAGCTCCTCGGTGCCCTCGCTGACCTCGACCACCAGCACGTCTCTCGCCGTGGTCATCGCCGAGATGTGGTCGGAGCGCAGCAGCCGACCCCCTTCGATCGCGACCAGCGTGTCGCAGATGCGCTCGACCTCACCGAGCAGGTGCGAGCAGACCACCACCGAGATGCCGAACTCGGAGCCGATGCGCTGGATCAGCGCGAGCATCGCCTCCCGGCCGGCCGGGTCGAGCCCGTTGGTGGGCTCGTCGAGCAGCAGCAGATCCGGGTCGTGGGCCAACGCCTGGGCCAGCTTCACCCGCTGCTTCATGCCGGTGGAGTAGCCGCCGATCTGCCGGTACCGCTCCTCGTAGAGCCCGACGTGGCGCAGCGCCTCGGAGGCCCGCTCCCGGGCGGTGGTGCGCGGCAGGCCACTCATCCGGGCCATGTGGGTGACGAACTCGGCCGCGCTCAGATCGGCCGGCAGGCAGTCGTGCTCGGGCATGTAGCCGACCCGGGCGCGGACCTGCTCAGCATGGCGGACCGGGTCGAGGCCGAGCACCCGGGCCCGGCCGGCGGTCGGTGGCAACAGCCCGAGCAGGATCTTGATCAGCGTGGACTTGCCGGCGCCGTTCGCGCCGACCAGGCCGACGATGCCGGGGGCCACACCGACGGTCAGCTCGGAGAGCGCCGTGACGCCATTGGGGTAGCGCTTGGTGAGCGACTCCGTGGCGATCAGGTCAGTGGCGGTCAGGGTCACACCGCCACGGTACGGAGCGCCGGCCAGCCGGAACATCCGGGCCACCCCTGCGGTTACCCGGAGCCCGCCGGCCGCGGGCCACCTAAGGGGTGTGTCCGGTTCCAGTCACGCGGGCGGTGGCTGCGTCAGCGGGTGAGCGCATCGAGGAGCGACTCCTGCAGCAGCGACAGGTAGCCGTAGACGGAGAGTTGCCCCACGCGCACCGACGTCGGATCGGCGAGCACGGCCTCGTCGAGCTCGCTCTCGATATCGGTCTCATCCGCCACGCCCAGCCGCTGCCCCAGCGTGAGCCGCACATCGGTGAGCGCGCGCAACCACACGTCCGCGGCCGCGTCGTCCAGGCGCACCTCACCGCCGGTCTCGAGCAGGTCGGCGAGCACCACACGGGCCTGCTCCAGCTTGGCCGACTTGAGATCATCCTCGGTGTAGCGGCGAAACTCCTCCGCCTGCTCCTGGTCCCACGGGTAGACGTCCGGGAAGAGCCGGGCCACCGCGGGATCCTCCCGGTCGAGGTCGGTCAGCAGCGCCGCCATCGAGGCCACACACTGGCGCAGCACGCGAGCCTCGTGCGGGTCGAAACGCGCGACGTAATGCCGGCCCTTGCGCCGAAACATCGTCACCGCCGGCTATCCCTGGTCAACCGTCGCCCACAGACCGTAGCCGTGCAACCGGGACGCGTCGTGCTCCATCCGTTCCCGGGCGCCGCTGGAGACGATTGCCTTGCCCTTGTGGTGCACGTCGAGCATCAACTGCTCGGCCTTGTCCCGGCTGTAGCCGAAGAGCTTCTGGAAGACCCAGGTGACGTAGGACATGAGGTTCACCGGGTCATTCCACACGATGGTGACCCAGGCCCGGGCGGTCTCCGGCACCTCATCGACATCAGGTACCTCAACGGGGACGGTCTGGGGTGCCGCCATCCCCCCATGGTGCCACCGACCGGTATCGCCTCCGCAAGGGCCTACCGGAGCGCGTCGTCCTAGGCTGGAGAGGTGACCATCGGGCTCGACACCGACCACTACGAGCTCACCATGCTCAACGCCGCCCTCAAGGACGGCACGGCCGGTCGCCGGTGTGTGTTCGAGGTCTTCGCCCGCCGGCTACCCACGGGGCGCCGCTACGGCGTCGTGGCCGGCACCGGTCGTCTGGTCGAACTGCTGACCGAGTTCCGCTTCGGCGCACCGGAGCTAGCCTTCCTCACCGATGCCCGAATCATCGATGCGGAGACCGCGCGGTGGCTGGCCGACTACCGCTTCGGCGGCGACATCGACGGGTACGCCGAAGGCGAGCTGTTCTTCCCCGGCTCACCGATCCTGACCGTCACCGGCAGCTTCGCCGAGTGCGTGGTGCTCGAGACGCTCGTGCTCTCGGTGCTCAACCACGACAGCGCCGTGGCCGCGGCGGCGGCCCGGATGGTCACCGCGGCCCGCGGCCGTCCCATCATCGAGATGGGCTCGCGGCGCACCCATGAGGAGGCGGCCGTCGCCGCGGCCCGCGCCGCCTACCTGGCCGGCTTCGCGGCAACGTCCAATCTGGAGGCTGGCCGCCGCTACGCGATCCCGACCACGGGCACCGCCTCGCACGCGTTCACCCTGCTCCACGACGACGAGTCGGCGGCGTTCGCCTCACAGGTGCACGCACTGGGCAAGCAGACCACGCTGCTGGTCGACACGTACGACATCAGCCAGGGCATCCGCAACGCGATCGCGGTGGCCGGGCCGGCGCTCAGCGCGATCCGCATCGACTCCGGCGACCTGTCCATGCTGGCCGCCCAGTCGCGCGAGCTGCTGGACTCCCTGGGCGCCGTGGACACCCGGATCGTGGTCTCCGGCGACCTGGACGAGTACGCCATCGCCGCGCTCGCGGCCGAGCCGGTCGACGCCTACGGGGCCGGCACCGCGGTGGTGACCGGTTCCGGCGCGCCCACCGCCGAGCTGGTCTACAAACTGGTCGAGGTGGACGGGCGGCCGGTGGTGAAGCGATCAGAGAACAAGGCGACCATCGGTGGCCGCAAGACCGCCGTGCGCCGGCACAAGCCCACCGGCACCGCGGTGGTGGAGGTGCTCGTCTCGCAGGGAATGCCCGAGCCGCAGCCGCACGACCGGCCGCTGCAACGCCCATTCGTGCGGGCCGGGGTGGCCGTCGACGACCGGCCGACGCTCGTCGCGTCCCGCGAGCACCGGCACGACCAGCTCATCTCGATCCCGTGGGAAGGGCTGAAACTCTCGGCCGGCGATCCGGCGATCCCGGTCGTCATCCAAGGAGCGCGATGGCCCGGGCACTGATCATCGTGGACGTGCAGAACGACTTCTGCGAGGGCGGCTCGCTCGCCGTCGCCGGTGGCGCCGCGGTGGCCGCCGGCATCTCGACCGCGCTGCAGGACGCCGCCAACGCCGGCCGGTGGCAGCACGTGGTGGCGACCAAGGATCACCACGTGGATCCCGGTGACCACTTCGGCGACCCACCCGACTACGTCGACTCCTGGCCGGTGCACTGCGTGGCCGGCACCGCCGGCGCCGACTTCCACCCCGCGCTCGACACCGACCGGATCGAGGCGGTGTTCGAGAAGGGAGCGCACGCCGCGGCGTACTCGGGGTTCGAGGGCCACGCCGGCGCGATCGGTCTGGCCGCGTGGTTACGCATGCGAGATGTGTCTGATGTGGACATCGCCGGCATCGCCACCGACCATTGCGTGCGGGCGACCGCACTGGACGCGGTGGCCGAAGGCTTCGTGACCTGCGTCCTGCTTGAGCTCACCGCCGGCGTGGCGCCCGAGACCACCGACGCGGCCCTGCGCCAGCTCACCGCCGCCGGCATCACCCTCGCCTAGCACCTCCCCACCCACACGCACCTCCCCACCCACACCGATCATCAACAGCCCGACGAACCGGTCGCGGCGATCGCCCGGCGGATGGCCGACACGTCGGTCTGGATCTGGCTGCGGGCCGTCGCCGGAGAATCCTCATCCCAGGTCGCGGTGCCCCGCGGTCAGTGGGCGCCCGGCTCCCCGGCCGACGCCTTCAGGGCGAGCGTGGCGGCGCGGGAGGTGTCCACCGCCAGGTGGGCGAACTTGGCGTCGAAGGCCGGGCGCTCGGAGCGGATGCGGGGCATGCGGTCGAAGTTGCGCAGCGGCGGCGGGCAGCTGGTCGCCCATTCGAGAGAGTTGCCGTGCCCCCACGGGTCGTCGACCTCGACGACGCGCCCGGCCCGGTAGGACTTCCAGAGGTTGTAGAGGAACGGCAGCGTCGAGATGCCGATGATGAACGCGCCGAACGTGGAGATCATGTTGAGCGTGGTCCAGTTGTCCGAGGGCAGGTAGTCGAAGTAGCGCCGCGGCATGCCGTTGGCCCCGAGCCAGTGCTGCACCAGGAACGTCGTGTTGAACCCGATCGTGGTCAACCAGAAGTGAATCTTGCCCCAGCGCTCGTCCATCATGCGCCCGGTCATCTTCGGGAACCAGAAGTAGACGCCGGCGTAGACCGCGTAGACGATCGTGCCGAAGAGCACGTAGTGGAAGTGGGCCACGACAAAGTACGAGTCAGAGACGTGGAAGTCGATCGGCGGGCTGGCCAACAACACGCCGGAGAGGCCACCGAAGAGGAACGTCACCAGGAAGCCGATGGCGAAGAGCATCGGCGTCTCGAACGTGATCTGGCCGCGCCACATGGTGCCGATCCAGTTGAAGAACTTGATGCCGGTCGGCACGGCGATGAGGAAGCTCAGGAACGAGAAGAACGGCAGCAGCACCTGGCCGGTCGCGAACATGTGGTGCGCCCACACGCTCATCGACAGGGCGGCGATGCCGATCGTGGCGGCGATGAGGCCCT
>JBLNGJ010000515.1:0-14547 GCA_050264675.1 Micromonosporaceae bacterium | reverse complement strand
GGGGCCAGCTCACCGTTGCTCACGAGGTCGTACTCGGTGAAGCTGCCGCCCGGACCGGCCAACATCTCGGTCAGCTCGTACGGGTAGGTCGTGCCGCGCCGGCGGGCCGAGAGCACCTTCTGCCGGTAGTCGTCGAGCGGCTGGATCAGCTCGGCCGACGGCTGCGTGACCGCCATCCGAATGCCCGCGTCGTAGGAGACCTGGACCGCGATGTCGATCAGTTCGCCCGTGCCGCGGTCGCGTTGCCGGCCCAGCAGCAGGACCTCCTCCAGACCCGCACCTGCCGTGATGGGCAGCAGGCGCTGGGCGACGGTGTTCAGCTCCTCGATGGTCAGTTCGGTCGTCGGCCAGACGTAGATGGTGATCCGGTTGGTGTCGAACCGCTTCTTCGCCGGCCGCCGCGACTGGACCGTACGGATCGCGTCCAGGCACGCGTCCAGGGCCCCTTCGACCGCCGGCAGGGCGAGGATCCGGCCGTCGGCGTCACAGAGCGGGGTCAGATCGCGGACCTGGGCCATGGCCGCGAGCCGTTCGTCGTCCGGGTTGTTGGGGGCGACACAGTGGAAGAGGTAGACCTCCTCGTCGGCGGAGGGCAGCCGGGTCAGGTCGAAGTTGCGCAGCCGAGGCAGTTGCAGGCGCTCGGCGATCAGCGGGTGCAGGCCGCGGATGACCCGGTCCTCGCCCACGCCGGGCCGGAAGGTGAAATGGTGGTGCATCGCGCTGCCACTGCGCCCGGCCACCGTCATCGTGACCCGCTGGAGCACGTGCATCAGCCCGGCCCCGTCGAGGATCTCCCGCAGGCGGGCGGCCATGGCGTCCATGTCGGGCTGGTCGGTCCAGGTCAGATACACATCGGCCACGGTGTCGGCATTGCTGGTCTGCTCGGCTCGCAGGCTCGCCGAGGTGGACAGTGGGACGACGTCGGCCAGCGCCGCGGGCAGCTCGCTGAAGTCGGCGGCCACCGCGACCAACCGGAAGTGTTCGTCGTCGCGGTCGTACTCCGCGGTGAAGAACCAGTGTCCGGCGACCTCCATAGATCGGGCGTCGCTCGCGCCCCGGTTGCCGTAGTAGCGGCGGCTGAGCACTTCGAGCATCGGGCCGTGGTCGGCACCGGGCTTGCCGATACGCTGGGCGAGCAGCCGCACCAGCGGTTCCGGCGAGGCGACCATGGTCGCGATCCGTTCGGCCCGGTCGGCCGCGTCGGGGTTCTCGTCCAGGTAACGAAGGTGTCCGCGGACGCCCGCGTACACCTCGGCCCGCTTGCGGCGCAGCATCGGCTGAGCGGCCCAACGGAACACGATGCTGCGGGCCAGGTCGCCCACGACCGGGAACCGCAGCTGGGTCGCGAAGATCAGATGCTCCAGCGCCTGACCGACCAGCTCGCGCAGCGCGTCGGCGGGCAGCGGCTCGGTGAGCCATTGCTGCAGCAGGGCGACGATCACCGAGACGTCGGCCGTGGCCCGCTGCTGGGCCAGGAAGATCCGGAACACGGCCTCTTCCAGCGCCGGCGTGCGCTCGAAGTCGCCGACACCGTAGTGGGCGAGCACCCGGGCCAGCCGGTGGCGGAAGGTATCCGGCAGCGCCGCGCGATCGACGTCGAGGCACTGCAGGTACGCGTGGAAGTGCTCGCGCGGGCTGTGCACCCGGGTGTCGCCTTGGTTCTCCTCATCAGCCGGCCGGGTGCGGCGGCTGAGCTCGGAGAGGTCGGCGAAGACCTGCAACAGCCCGACCTCTTCCTCGATCGGCCGGTGACCGAGCTCGGCCCGGGCGGCCAGGTAGGTCGAGAGGGCCCGGCGTTCGTCGCGCGGATCGAGGTCGTAACCGAGCAGCAGGCTGCGCAGGTCGGCGATGCCGCGGGCCACGCGGGCCGGCGCGGACAGGCCAGTCGGCTCGGGCGGCAACGCCAGGTCGGCGGCCTCGGGGTCGGCGCCCTCGCTGGCGGCTTCGTCGCCGATCGGTTCCAGGCGCAGCAGTGGTGCACCGGTCTCCACCTGGCTGCCGACCGAGACCAGACGTTCGCGCAGCTTCGCCCGCACCGGCGCGCGCAGCACGGTCTCCATCTTCATGCTCTCCAGGACCAGGACGGGCGCGCCCGCCTCGACCTCGTCGCCAATGTCGAGTGGGGTGGCCACGACCAGCGCCGGCGCCGGGCTGCGCAGCACGCCGCCCTCGTCGCGGCTGACCCGGTGCGTGACGCCATCCACCTCCACCATGTGGATCGGTCCGTGGGTGTCGGTGACGAGCCGGAACCGCCGGCCGTTGACCAGGATCCGGCTGGTGTGCGGGTCGAACCGTTCCAGCTCCACGTCCACCGTGGACGCTTCGCTCGACGTTGGGCTCGCCGGCTTCGCGGAGTTGCCAACGTCGACGCGGAACCGGCCCGGCCCGGTCTGCGCGACGGCCACCCGGTAGCTCGCGCCGCGCAGCTTGAGGTCGATCGGCCGGCCGCTGGAGTGTTGCACCTGGGGCCGGCCGCCGTGCGCGGTGGCGAGCAGCCGCTGTCGCTCGACGAGCGTCTCATCCTCGTACGCCTCGATCGCGGCGGCCGCGAGTGCGATGCCGGAGTGCGTGGTGGAGACGAGCCGGCCCTGCCCGCGGACCCGGTCGATCCAGCCGGTGTCGGCGCTGGCGTCGATCACCTCGGGCGCTTCGAGCAGATCGAGCAGGAAGCTCTTGTTGGTCGCGCCGCCCTCGATGATCACCGTGGTCCCGGCTACCGCACGCCGCAGCCGGCCGAGGGCTTCGTCACGGGTCCGTCCGTAAGCGATGATCTTGGCGATCATCGAGTCGAAGTCGGCCGGGATCAGGTCGCCCTCGCTGAACCCGGTGTCGACCCGGATGCCCGGGCCGCTGGGCAGTGCCAGCCGGATGATCCGGCCGGGGGAGGGCGCGAAGTCTCGGTCGGGATCCTCGGCGTTGAGCCTCGCCTCAATGGCATGTCCGGCCTCGACCGGGCCACGCCCGCTGGATCGCTGCGCCGGGAACAGCTCGCTGAGCGACCCGCCCGCGGCCACGTGAATCTGGGCCTTGACCAGGTCGAAGTCGGTAGTGACCTCGGTGATCGGGTGCTCGACCTGCAGGCGGGTGTTCACCTCGAGGAAGGCGAACAGCTTTTCACCGGGGTGGTAGAGGAACTCGACCGTGCCGGCGCCGCGGTAGTCCACCGCTAATGCGAGCCGTTCGGCCGCGGCCTTGAGCTCGCGGGTCTGTTTGGGCGCGAGTACCGGCGAAGCTGACTCCTCGATGATCTTCTGGTTGCGCCGCTGCACCGAGCAGTCCCGCACACCCAACGCCCAGGCGGTGCCCTGGCCGTCCGCGATCACCTGCACCTCGACGTGGCGCGCGCCGGTGATCAGGCGTTCCAGGAACAAGATGCCGCTGCCGAACGCGCGCGCGGCCTCCTGGCTGGTGCGCTCGTAGGCCTCGGTGAGCTCGTCATCGTTGCGCACGACCCGGATGCCCCGGCCGCCACCGCCCGCGGTCGCCTTGAGCATCAGCGGGTAGCCGATCTCGGCTGCGCCGCGCCGCGCCGCGGCCAGGCTCTCCACCGCCCCGCGACTCCACGGCGCCACCGGGACGCCGACCTCCTCGGCGAGCAGCTTCGAGCCGATCTTGTCGCCGAGCTTGCGCATCGCGTCGGCGCCGGGCCCGATGAAGGTGACGCCGATCTTCTCGCAGAGCTCGGCAAAGGTCGGGTCTTCGGCGACGAAGCCCCAGCCCACCCAGGCCGCGTCGGCCCTCGTCGCGACCAGGGCCCGCTCGAGGACGCTGTGGTCCAGGTACGGGCGGGCCGACGCCGGTCCGAGGCCGTAGCCGTGGTCGGCCTCGCGGACGAAGGTGGCGGCGCGTTCGGCGTCGGTGTAGAGCGCGATGGTCTCGATCGGCGCGGCCCCGGTCCCGGCGTTGAGTTCGCGCACGGCGTGGATCAGCCGCATGGCGGCCTCACCCCGGTTGACGATAGCGATGCGGCTGAACACCGGGTAAGCCTCTCAAAGGTTCGTTCACAGCGGAACCGGGGGGACTTCCTGGGCTGAGTCCCCCGTCAACGTCGCTACCGCCCGGCACCGAAAAGCGTTGGACGTGCGTGGTTTTAAGCTGCCAACAAGCCTGCCTTTTTCGCGGCTGCCTTCATCCGTTTGAACAGTAGTGTGTATTCCTCATTGCGAACTTCCACGATGCCGGCCATATTCTGAACTCGTGGCAGATGCGAGGCGTCGAGCCGCCTCGCATCTGTGTTCTCATAGCCAATCCACTGCAGGATGGGGCAGCCGCCCAGCCCGAGTTCCGGAAGGATGTCCTCCCCGCTATCGCCCGCCGGCAGAATGGTGAGCCGATCATCGCAGAGTGCGAACTGCCCCCAGCGTTCACCTACTGCCGCTTCGCTGAGGATGGCTCGAACGTCGGAGAAGGGCCGTAGCCGCCGAACCCACTCATAGTCTAGTCTGCTGATCTTCCTGGACTCCCGGCCTACTAATGTGATGTGGGGGCCGTCGTCGCCGAACACTCCCTCCAGCCAGTCGCCGGCCCCCGCCGGAGTCACGTCAAGCTGGAAGCCCATTCCTCGGCCGGCCCGAAACCACTCCGATCGGGCAAGCAACGGCGATCTCCCGCTCACGTAACGATCCTAGTTGTAGGCGAAGAAGAACACGTGTCGGAATTGGCCGGTCCGCTGCAGGTCCGCAATCGCGGCACGCTCACGCGCGACCGGCCTGACCGGGCCGAAAACGCCCTTGGTCTTGCGGCCGATCTGGATGGCCACCTGGCCATAGCCCGGCTTCTCCATGACGATGTCGGGGAATCGGTTTCCAAACTTATGTTCCTTCTGGAACGACCCACCCCACTTTGTGCTGAATCCCTTGCGCGCGAAGCGAGCCTCGACCGCGAAGACTTTCGCGCGATGTGCGGCCCCGCCGAGCTTACCGACGAAGGCGGCGCCGACGAGCGCCTTCTTTCCAACCGCCGCGGCCGCGATGCCAACCTTGGCTACCTTGACGGCCGCTATCGCGCTCACGGCGACCTTGACCACGGCGCCGGCGCCGACGAGATTCGCGGCGGCAGTCAGGGCCATTTCACCGGCTTTAGACCAGTTCCCAGTCGCGGCGTAGGAGACGGCGGAGATCGCCGCGGCGGCGGTGCCGATGGGGCCCGGAATGTAAGAGGCGACCTCGGCGACCTTGGCCACGACACTCACGGCGCTCTTGACCCACTTGGGCAGGCTCGGCCAGGTGCCGGCGAGGTCGAACTCATTGACCGGGTCGGCGTTGCCGTAGTCGTAGGCCGTGGCCGAGCCACCGTCGACCGGGTCAGGCTGGAGGAAGCGTCCGGTGTCGGGATGGTAGAGCCGGACGCCCATGAGGATGACACCGTCGAGGGCTTCGGCGGAGCGCTGCTTGCCACCGAGCCAGCCGTAGCGAGCGGCCGGCTGCCCGGTGGCCGGGACACCGAACTCGTCGAAGCTGTTGAAGCCCGGGGGCAGCAGGGTGGTGTCGAGCGTGGTGGCGACGTCGCCGTGGAGGTTGACGACCTGGAACAGAGCGTTGCCGGTGGCCGAGGTGGTGGCGGCGAGGGTGCCGTCGGGCCCCGACACCATCCGGGTCAGTGCGCCGGTGCCGGTGTCCTCGATGATCCAGCGGGGTGAGTCGGAGTCGTCGCCGTAGTGGTTGAGGCGGCTGCTTGCCTGGGTCCACACGCCGCCGCTGAGGGTGGAGGCGGTGTAGCCACGGAACCGGCGCTTGGGGTCGAGCGTCCACTCCTGCTTGTCGGTGTCCAGGACCTGGCTGGCGACCAGGTCGTTGGCGTAGAACGTATTCGTCAGGCCGCTGGTCATAGTGGTGACGCGGCCGAACGCGTCGTAGGTGTAGCCGGCGTCGGTGATCCGGTCGGCCGAGTCGTAGGTATGGTCCGCCTGGGCGTTGATGGTGCCACTGCTGCGGCAGGATCCATCGGTGTCGGGGTGGTAGGTCTTGCGGGCGCTGCGGTTGGACCGGCTGTCGTACTCGTAGACGCGGGTGGTGCAGCCCGACCCGTCGATGGCTTCGGCGGTGGAAGCGAGCCGACCGGTGCGGTCGTAGCCGTAGGTGCGTGATCCGCCGGTGAACGTGTGCGTCACGGCCTGGCCGTGGGTGTTGGTGACGACGTTGTCGGCGTAGATGACGGTGCCGTCGGAGTCGCGGGTGTAGGTGCGCTCGATCGGTTCGAGGTTGGCATCGAGAGTGTCGGTGCGGGTCATCCCGTTCGGGTAGTGCAGCACCGTGAGCTGCCCGTCTGGGGAGTACTGCGCCGAGAACGTGCCGGCGATGCTGTCGGTGACGGAGGTGACGTAGCCCCGTGGCTCCTGGGTGCGGTCGTAGGTGAACGTGACGTTGCCGGTGGGGTCGGTAGCCTTGGTGGGCTTGCCGAAGCGGTCGAACTCGTTGGTGGTGACACCGCCGTCGGCGTCGGTGTAGCGATAGACCCGCCCCAGCGCGTCGTAATCGCGGGTGATCGTGTCGGTCGGGGTCTGCGTCGTCGTCACCTGTCCGGTGGCGGGGTCGTAGCCCGTGGTCACGGTCGGCACCGGAGTCGCGCCGTCGTTGCCGGAGACGATGGTCACGCCGGTGATGCGGCCGGCGTCGTCGTAGCCGGTGGTGGTGGTCCGGGTGGCGGTCGTGCCGGGCACGGACTCGGTGACGACCGCGATGTCGCCCCAGCGCGTGTACGCGGTGACCCGCCGCTCGGGCAGGTACGTGCTCATCCGCGCGGGGTCGTGGCCGGTGACCGCGCCGGCCTTCTTGGTCACACAGGGGCTGCCGGCCCACTGGGGGGTGTTGCCGCAAGCGGCGTCGGCGCTGTTCGGCCCGGCGGTGTAGTAGATGGTCGTCGCGGTACGCGCGTCCGTGCCGGTGGCGCCGACACCCCAGGAGGCGGTCGCCTGCCCGGTCGAGTCGTAGACCACATAGGACGTGAGACCGACCCCGCCGGTGCCCGCGTCCGCGACGACGGTGGTGGGCTTGCGCAGCGTCCACCCGGACGTGCCACCCTGAGCGGCGTTGTAGGCGTAGGTGGTGGTACGGGCGTCGGCATCAGGGTAGCCGGCTATCGAGGCGCCCTGCGTCGACGTGGTGATCAGGTGGTAGTTGGTGCCGTCCGGCTTGTTCTGGTCGTAAATGTTGACGGTGTGCGTACGGCCGGTCACCGTGCCCCCGGCGGGAACGGCATCGAGTGGGCCAGCGCCGTCCGGGTCGGCGAGGCCATCCTTGACGACGAGCTTCACGGTGGGCCCAGTGGTCTGGAGCAGATCAATGCCGTCACTGGAGTAGGTGTTTACTGTGGACAAGGCGGCCGCTCGAGCAGCCGTGGTCGCCGACGACAGGCCGAGATCGGTGAGAATACTGGCCGATTGCGGGTGCGTGCCGAGGGCGATCTCACGGTCGCTGGCCTGCAGGCTGCTGATCACATTGCCGAACTTGTCGTACTGGATCGTGTCGATGTGGCCGCCGGGGGTGGCGGTGTTGGTCTCCTGCCCATTCGCGTTGAGGTAGTGCACGGCGGCATAGGGGTAGCCGCTGGTCCCGGGGGCAGTGGGGGTGGCCGAGTTGACGCTCGGAGTGTCCTCGGGCCCGAACAGGGCCGTTGCGTCGGTGGGCAGGTCGCTCGTCTGTCCCCAGCCGGCCGCGGCGGTGGCGTCGAGGTTGTACGGGCCGCCGGCCGCGGCGGTCAGCGGCACGTGGTAGACCACGTTGGTGGCGATGGTGCCGTCCTGCGTGGTCGGTGAACCCTGTTGGAGCGCGGCCCGCTGAACCTTGAGCAGCCGGCCAGGGTTCTCGTCGCCGGCGAGGTTGGCGATCTGGTCGGCGGTCAGAACCTTCTGGTACATACGAACGTCGTCGATGCTGCCGATCCAGTTGTTGACCAGGGCGCCATTCCACTTCGCCCGGCCGACCAGGATGCCGCCGATGCTCGTCCAGGGCGTGCTGGTGTGAGCCGTGGTGGCCTGCAGGACTCCGTTGACGTAGAGGCGGATCACACCGGCCGACACGTCATAGACGCCGGTCAGGTGAGTCCAGACGCCCTTGACCGGGACACTCACGGACTGGGCCCGGTCGACCGTCGGGTTGACGGTGTCGGTGCGGGCCATGGCGAACCCCCATCGGCCCACCGAGGCGTCGAAGCCCAGCTGGAAGCTGAAGGCGGTGAGGCCGTCCTTGGAGACCGCGTCGCGCCAGTTGCTGGCCACCTCGATGTCCTTGACCCAGGCCGAGACGGTGAAGGACTGGCTGGCGTCCAGCGCGGCGCTGCCGAACGCGACCGAGTCGTTGGACGTCCCATGGAAGTCAAGCCCCTTGTCGCCCGGCAGGCGGGTGTTGCCGTCGCCCCACGTCACGGCGCTACCTAGGGAGCCGTTGCGGTTGTTGCCCGACGTGTCGTAGGCGACGGTGCCGCTGCCCGTGTCGAAATCCCAGCGGAGAGTTCCGGCATCGACGTTGGGGTTGCCGTAGAAGTACTGCCAGGGCAGCTCGCCTGGCGGGGTAGCGGTGGCGATGCGTCCGGCCGAATCGTAGGTGTAGGTCGTCTTCAGCGGCGTGGGGACTCGCGGGTCCCACACCTCGCGCAGCCGACCCAGATCGTCGTAGCGGTACTCGGTGACGGCGATGTCGCCGATCGCGCCGGTGGCCGGATCCGACGACCAGATCTTGACTTGTTTGACGTGGTCGACGTAGTCGCCGAATACCGACTGGCTCAACCCTGGGCTCGTGCTCGTGGAGTAGATGTACTCGAGCACCTCGCACCCCGGAACCAGGACCGCCTTGCAGGCGTTGGCGTCGTCGACGCCAGCCTCGACCGGGTTGATGACCTTGGTAAGCAGGGCCCGGGAGCCGGTGGTGTTGTATACGTAGGAGGTCGTCGAGGCCGCTTCGGTGGTGCGGCTGCTGTCGAGGGCCCAGGTGCTTCCCTTGAGCTTGAAGTCGTTGATGGTGCCGTCGGGCTCGGTGAGCCGGAAGGTCGCCGAGTCCGGCTTGGACAGGACAATTCCTTCGGCGCCAGGCTGCGGGGTGTAGGTGGTGCCGTCGGCGTTGAGGGAGAACGTGAGCCAGCCGCCGCCGGCAAGGCCGACCTTGGCCACCGACGGCAGCGTCGCCGGCGCCACCACGGGCTGCGGGAAGGTCAGGCTCGTGAACGGAGCGGTGGTGGGCCCACCGGCTGCGGCACCGGTCCACGATGGACCGAACGGCGCGATGATCTCGGTGACGGTCAGGTTGTCCCAGTACACCTTCTTGCCGGAGCCGGTGGTCATGCCGTTGTAGAGCCGGAAGAAGGCGGCGGTGGCATTGGACGGGATCGTCAGGTCGACCGAGAGCTCCTGCCAGGCGTCGGTGTAGTTGGGTTGAGCCGACAGGGCGGAACCGCCGCCCGAGCTCGTCACGTAGAATCCGGCCAGGCGGAAGCTTCGGGCGTGACCGGGGATGAGGCCGGTGGCGGCCGGTACGTAGACCCAGCCCGTGAGCCGGTAGGTGCGCCCGGCCTGCATGCCCAGCCGGAAGGCACCGGCGTCACCGCCGAGGGTGGCGTACGAGTCGTTGGTATACGTGGGATTTCCGCACGTGGCCCCGGTCACCGGTGTCAGTTCCAGGGAGTCGCTCGACTCGCCCTGGCCCTTGGTGGTGACCCGGGCCATCGTCACACAGTTTGTGTCGCCCGTAGTGAAGCCGGTTGTGCCCGATGAGACCTGCTGCTGATTGGCGGTGAGGAGCTCCTGCTGGGCCAGGTACCCGTCCAGGGGCACCCGCGATGATGCGACCCGCGACACGGCCAGGCCCAACTCGTCGGCGTCTGCCGAAGTGAGTGTGTGGTCGCCGGTGAGCAGGTTGACCGATCCCGGTCCGACGGCCGCGTCGGCCGCGCCGTCGGAGTTGTTGTCCACGGTGAACCGCACCCACGCGGTTGTGAACACTGGACCGGAGCTCGCCGTGTACATCTGGGCCCGCACCTCGACGACACCACCCACGGCGCCGAGCGTGTCGGACGCGCTCCACACGGCGTAACCGCCCAATGTGGACAGGGTGACCGGGCTGGCCGCGGTGGCTGTGATCGCTGCGCCGGTCGCCGACGTCAGGTTCGCCGACGGCACCGCGAGCACCACCCCGCCGGGTCCACGGCGGTACTCGAAGTACGCCCGCGTGAACAGCGGGTTGACCACGTCCAGCGACAGCTTGGTCCGCCGGGCCACATTGGCGCCAGCCAGCGGCTGCGACACCGCGGCCGCACCGACCTTGAACGTGTACAGGTTCGGGTCGGACTGGTTACCGGCCGAGTCCTTGGCCCACACCGTCAGTGTCAGGGTTCCGTCGGTCGTCGGCGTGATGGACTGGTTGACCGTCGAGGTAGCCATCACCGTGGTCAACGGGATGAGGTTCGCCGTCGGCGAGTCCAGCTTGTAAACGAAAGCCGCCAGGTCGGTCACGCCCGAGGCCGGAGTGAAGGTGAACGTGCCGGCCACCCCCGCACCTCCGTGCGGTGCGCCATCCGCGGCGTACGGCGTGCCGGAGACGATAGGCACACCTGGTTTGGTGGTGTCCACAGTCATCGCGGTCCAGGCCGTCCACGCGCCGTATCCGACGCCGTCATGGCCGCGGACCCGCCACTCGTAGGTGGTTTCGTTCACCAGGTTCGTCGACACCTGCCACGACGCGATCGACCCGCTTGTCCATGCTGGCGAGCCCGAAAGCAGCCCCGACGTGGCGACCGTCGCTTGGGTCGAGGCGTTGCGGACCTCGTACTCAGCCTTCAACGTCTGGCTCGTGTTGCTATCGGTCAGCGTGGCCGAGAGGGTTGGCCGCACGGCCGACACCCGGGCCCCGGCGCCACAGGAGGTAAAGCAGGGCCCGACGGTCAGGCTGGCGGGGGCATTGGGCACGCTGTTGTAGGTGATCGAGACGTAGGGGTCGTTGGATGCGGCCTCGGCCGAGTTGAACCGCTTCCAGCCCAGGTTGTCGGTCTCGCTGGTCGCACGCAGCATCACCGTCTGCGTCGAGGAGTGATTCGTCGCCGCGTACTGCAACGCCCCGGTCACGCCGATGTCGACCCAGCCGTCATTGCATGACGTGTTGTAGCCGGTGGTCAGGCTCGACGTGCCGACCTTTTCATACGGAGCCGGTTGGTTGGTCCAGCGCACGCTTGACGTCACGTCTGGGCTGCGGTACGCATCCCAAGAGCGGGCGATACATGACCACGAATGCCACTCCCACAGCTTCAGGCTGGCCGAGATGATCGTCTGATCCCACAACCCCGTCGTGGAGAACTTCAGGAACGACCGCGCGACGTCACCGCCGCCGTCATAGGTGCCCAGCTTCAATTCGGTCGCGCCGGACTGATCCGAGCTCCACGAGACCTGTACAAAGGCGTCAAACGTCGGTGACAGCGTGGCCGGCGGGTCGATCGTCACCGGGAACACCAGATCCGGGCTGGTCAGGAACGCTGCGTCCGGCGTGAGCACGGCATCGGTCCGGCCGGGGCCCCGACTGGTCAGGGCCAGGCCCACCCGGGCCCGTCGGGTGTGCTCCAGCGATGCCGCTTCGACGGTCGCGTCCCACATAATGGGCGCGGCCGATCGGCCTACCGTCTTACCTTTGGCGTCATTGAACTCGACGCCACCATCCCCATCGGACTTCGCCGAGAGCGCACCGGTGTTAAGAAATAGCGGGATGCGGGTCACCTGAGCCAGCCCGGCCCGAGCCTTCACGACGAATAGTTGCTTGTAACCCGTGCGCGTCGCCTCGACCACGAGATCGACCGACGGCAGCACATCCACATAGGTGGCCGTCGTGCCGGCCAGAACCGGTTCCGGCAGCCGACCTGACCAGCCGACGCTGATTTTGGAAGAACCGGTGCCGAGCGACACGAGGTCATGCACTCCACCGCCGGAGACCGCCCCCGACAGCCGTAATCCGTTGGGGTGCGCCTTCGGGGCTACCGAGCCGTCGGCCGCGCGCTGCAACATCAGATCGACCGGCACCCAGCCGGCGCCTTGACGGATCCGCACCGGAGCGAGGTGACGCTCGGTTGTCAAGGAACCGTTCGGGTTCGCCCAGGTCTGGTCGGTCTCCGAGCGGAGTGCACTCACCTCGACCCGGCCCCCACACAGGCGAGCCGACACCGCGGCTGAGGCCGCGTCCGGACGCTCGCTGGGGCACTTCACCGCGGCCGGGGCGGACGGTGGTTCAGCGGCCGCCGGGGTCGGGACAGCAATGACGGGTGCGAGCGAGACCACCACAGCTGCGCTCAGTCCGATGGCGAGTCGCCTCGTCCACGGCCGCGAGCCCAACGTCGAACGAACGAAGACATGCGAACGCCACCGCGCCGATGCACGCATAGCAAACCCCCGTGGTATGTGGTTGGCATCAAGCTGCTGGCACCGTAGCGCTGCATCGACCTACGGGCAAGACCCTTATTCCACAAGGCATTCGCCACGAACTGCCGTCCGAAATAGACGGACACGACGCGAACGCTATGAACCGGGATCTATCCCCATGATGGCGATCAACCCGAATTGCCGGCCATCGGGGATGCCGGACGTAGGGTCGCTTCGTGCCCTGCGCTCAACGACAAGTCGAGGGACTCGGCCGCGCACTCGTCGAGCGATCTCGATCTGGTGGCGATCATTGAAGTCACCCGAGTTCCGCAGGATAGTCATGACCGACACCTCCGCCCCCGACCCAGGATGCAGGCCGTGGCTGACGACACCATCACCGCCGAGACTCACCGCGAGAGCACCGGCACCGCGCAGGAACTCTTCCTCAGCCTGCTCTGGCTGGGCACCACTCTGTACGTGGCTTACGCGAGCCTCGGCCAGGCGCCAACCCCCGGTGGCGCGCTCGGCGCCGCCCGTGAGGCCATGCCGGACCTCATCCTCTCGAGCCTGGTGGCCGGAGCGTCCCTCGGTGCCGCGGCCGGTTCCCGGTTCCGCGGACCGGGTGGGCGCCTGCTCGCCGGACCGGGAATCGGTTTCGCCTTCGGCCTGGTCGCCGCGGTCGCCATGCGGATGGTGTACGGAACACAGCCGCCCATCACCGTGCTCGCCCTGACTGTGGGTCTGACCACGATCGTCGGTGGCGCGGTGGCGATCCTCCCGGCCGAGATCGTCGGTGGTGGGCTGTGGGCGATGACCTGGGTGGCCTTCCTCGGCGTGATGTTCCCGGTCTGGCTGCTCGGCCTGGGCGATGACAGCTTCCTCGCTGACACCCGGCTGCAGGCCGTTGTCAAGGGTGTGGTCGGTCTGTACGCGCTGCAACACCTGCGCGGCGAGCGTCACCCCTGGTACTGGTATCCGTTGGCCGGGGCGCTGCCCGGCCTGCTGTTGCTCATCGCGGAGCTGCTCACCCGCTTCGGCGGCTCGGTGCTGACCAACCTGATCCACGGCGCGGCGTCGGGCTCGCAACCACTGCTGGCACCGAGCGCCGAGCGGCTGCAGGTCGCGGTCATCGTGCTCGCCGTGGGCGGTGCCGTCTGCGTGGTGGCCTCGATACGCACCCTGGCCCGATCACCCGAGCCCGCGGAGGACTGACTCGGTGCGGGTTCGCTCCGCCGGCAGGCAACGATCTCCTCCGGTCCATTTCTTTGATGAAGCCATGGCGAACGCGGCGATCGTGACCGTCGACGACGACCCGGCCGTGTCGCGTGCGGTCGCCCGCGATGTGCGCCGGCAGTACGGCGAGCGGTGGGCGCGCCATGATCTCGCGTCGATAAGCATTGAGCGGTCACCGGAACAGGTCTTCGGCGATCTCGGCAACGAACAGATGATGCGAGTAGATCCCAGCCGGGACCGAGCGCCACTGGTCTCGCGGTACGGTCTCATCGTTGATGTTGAGCAGGTTGTGCCACTCAACGAACGCGTACGGTGAGGTATCCTCACTTCCCGCAAGCTGGCCGACGTTGGCTACGCCACGTTCGCCTGTGCGCAGGGCGGCCAGCGCGGCCCGATTCGCTGGGTCGCGCAGGAACGCGTTAAAATTGATCTTTCCTGCCGGTGGCGGGTTCATGGCCGAGAACGTCCCGCGCGGCGGCAGCGACAGGGCCGTGACCTTGGCCGAGACCGCCGCCGGCGGTGTGCCGACCCGGCCGGTCGCCACGGCATCGGTGATCAAGCGCGCATACCCGAACGCGCGTACACCTGCCGGATCCATGCCATGGCTTGCGCGTACCACACCCGGCCGCGGAAACGCGCCTGTGGTGACAAAGTCTGCGTCGACGCGGCTCGCGGGTACACCGGTCTGTCGGAACCCGGAGGACAGCGACGCGAAGAAGTCCGACCCGTCGAGCACGGTGATGTGGTCGATCAGCGAGACGGCGAATAGCTGCTGGCGAAGAGTCTCTGCCATACTGCCGTTGCCCCGGCTGTGTGCGCTCATCCGCACCGAGTCGATCCGAGCCGGCCGGCCCACCGACTCCAAGCCGTCACGCACCTGGCTCTCGCTGACGGTGAACCGTTGACCTGGCGCCCCCTGTACGCCGACGAGAATCCAATCGTGCGACTCCGCAGCACCTCGCAGGCCATGGTGCTCAACATGTGAT
>JBLNGJ010000514.1:0-4311 GCA_050264675.1 Micromonosporaceae bacterium | reverse complement strand
GCTACGACGTGATCGCGGTCGAGCTGACCAGCTTCCAGCTCTACTGGTCGTCCACGCTCGCCCCGGCGGCCGGCGCGATGATCAACTTGGCCGACGACCACCTGGAGTGGCACGGCGACTTCGCCGCCTACGCCGAGGCCAAGGCCGCCATCTGGCGCTCGGCCGGCTGGGGCGGGGTCAGCCGCGGCGGGGTTGGCCGGGGCGGGGTTGGCGGCGGCGGGGTTGGCGGCGGCGGTGTCGCTGTGGGCAACCTCGACGACGCCGAGGTGGCCCGGCGGCTGGCCGCGGTGCCGGGCCGGCGGGTGGGCTTCACCATCGAGGCACCGCCCGGGCCGGACCGCTACGGCCTGCGCGAGGGCTGGCTGGTCGCCGCGATCGACGGGCGGCTCGAGCCGATCATCGAGGCGGAGCGGATCCACCCGGCCGGCCGCCACAACGTCGCCAACGCCCTCGCCGCCGCCGCGCTCGCGGCCACCAACGGCGTGGGCACCGCGGCGATGCGGGACGGGCTGGCCGGCTACGTCCCGCAGCCGCACCGCAACCAGCTCGTGGCCAGCGTGGCCGGGGTGGCCTACGTCGACGACAGCAAGGCCACCAACCCGCACGCCGCCCGGGCCTCGCTGACCGCGTACCCCCGCATCGTCTGGATCGCCGGCGGCCAGCTCAAGGGCGTGGACATCGACGACCTGGTGGCCGAGGTGGCGCCGCGCCTGGCCGGTGCCGTGCTGCTCGGGGTGGATCGGGCCGAACTTGCCCAGGCCCTGGCGCGACACGCGCCGGACCTCCGCGTGGTCGACGTGGGCAGGACCGATGATGGCGCCATGGGCGAGGTGGTACGCGCCGCGGCGGCGCTCGCGCGGCCCGGGGACACCGTGCTGCTCGCCCCGGCGGCTGCGTCGAAGGACATGTTCATCAGCTACAACCACCGGGGGGACGCATTCGCCGCGGCCGTAGAGGCACTGGTGCGGTGAGCACGCCGAGCGAGCGCCAGCCAGCCCGCAGTTTCGAACGAAAGACGTGACAGTGACCCGCGGTCAGAGCGACGGCCCGGCCCGCACCGCCCGGATCGTCGCGCGCAGCCTGCTCGCGTTGCCGCGGGCCGTGCTCGCCCGCCCGCTCGCCTCCTACCACCTGCTGCTCGTGTCGTCCGGACTGCTGCTCGCGATCGGGCTGGCCATGGTCTTCTCGGCGACCAGCGTCGAGGCCTTCGTCGCCAACGGCAACGCGTTCACCTCGATCGAGAAGCAGGGCGTCTCCGCGGTGGTGGGGCTGGCCGCGTTCTGGATCTGCCAGCGACTGCCGGTGCGCACCTACCGCGCTCTGGCCCGGCCGGGGTTGATCATCGCCTTCGTCCTGCTCGGGGTGCTGGACGCGCTGGCGCTGCTGGCCCAGGTGGAGATCTTGAGTAACCCCCGGCTGGGTCCGTTGCGCGCCGACGAACTCTGGCTCTACCTCGGTCCGCTGCAGCTGCAGCCGTCCGAACTCGCCAAGATCGCGTTGGCGGTCTGGGCCGCCGACGTGCTGGTGCGCAAGGGCGCGCACGCCGGTTCCTGGGCCGAGCTGTCCCGGCCGCTCTTCCCGGTCGCCGGTGCGCTGTTCCTGCTGGTCGGCTACAACGACCTGGGCACCATGCTCTGCCTGGTGGTGCTCTTCGTGGGCATGCTGTGGGCGGCCGGGGTGCGGCTGCGCGTCTTCGCCGGCATGCTCGCGGTGGCCGCCATCGGCGTGTACGCGTTGATCCACCTACCCGGCAACGACTACCGGCAGGAGCGCATCGCCGCGTTCACCCATCCCGAGCTGCACCTGCAGGGCAAGGCGTACCAGGCTCGGGAGGGTCTGTTCGCGATCGCCAACGGTGGCTGGTTCGGCGTCGGCCTCGGCGAAGGCCGGCTCAAGTGGGGCTGGCTGCCCAACGGCCACAACGACTTCATCTTCGCGGTCATCGCCGAGGAGCTCGGCGTGGTCGGCTGCCTGGTCGTGCTCGGCCTCTTCGCGGTGCTCGCCTACGCCGGCCTCCGCATCGCCCGCCGGGTCGACCATCCGTTCCGGCGCCTGGTCGCGGCCGGTGCGACCATCCTGATCGCCGGTCAGGCCACGCTCAACGTCGCCGGCGTGGTCGGGCTGATGCCGATCACCGGGTTGCCGCTGCCGCTGATCTCCGACGGCGGCAGCGCGCTCGTGGTCACCCTGGCGATGATCGGCATGCTCGCCTCGTTCGCCCGCGCCGAGCCGGCGGCCGCGATCGCGTTGCACACCCCCCCACCCCGCCGGTGGCTCCGGTTACTCTGGGCTCCACTGCCGCCGATGCCGGCCCGGTTGGCCGGGTCGGCGGAGGCGGCCAGGTCGGCGGCGCCGACCCGACTGGCTGGGCGAGTAGGGAGTCACGACGATGGCTGAGCTGCGCTCCGTGGTACTCGCGGGCGGCGGCACCGGTGGCCACATCTATCCCCTGCTCGCCTTCGCCGACTGCCTGCGCCGGCACCAGAACGACCTGCGGATCACCTGCCTGGGCAGCGCGAAAGGGCTCGAGGGGGAGCTGATTCCGGCCCGCGGCTACGAGCTGCGCCAGGTGCCGGCCTACCAACTGCCCCGCTCCGTCAACCTCGACCTGGTGCGTACCCCCACCCGCATGATCCGTTCGTCCCGGGCGGCGCGGGCCGTGCTCGACGAGGTCGCTGCCGATGTCGTGGTGGGCTTCGGCGGCTACGTCGCGGTGCCGGCCTACCTCGCCGCCTGGCGCCGCCGGACCCCGATCGTGATCCACGAGGTCAACGTGCCGCCCGGCGTGGCCAACCGGCTCGGCCTGCGGTTCACCAAACACATCGCGGTCGGCTTCCCGCACCAACCGGCCGCCTCGCCCCTGCTGCGCGGCGCCCGCGTGGTCGGGGTGCCGCTGCGGCGCAGCATCACCGGGCTGGACCGGGCGGCCACCCGGGCCACGGCCCGGGCCCGGTTCGGGCTCGATCCCGACCGGCCCACCCTGTTCGTCTTCGGCGCGTCCCAGGGCGCACGATCCATCAACCAGGCGGTCAGCGGTGCCGCCAAGGCGCTCACCGGCGCCGGCGTCCAGGTGCTGCACATCACCGGCGCCCGCAACGAGTCGGTCGACGTGCCGCCCGGCCTGCCCGCGCCGTACGTCACGCTGACCTACCTGGCCGAGATGGAGCTCGGGTACGCGGCGGCCGACCTCGTGCTCGGCCGCGGCGGCGCGATGACCCTGGCCGAGGTGACGACGGTGGGTCTGCCGGCCGTGTACGTGCCGCTGCCGTACGGTAACGGCGAGCAGCGACGCAACGCGCTACCCGTCGTGCAGGCCGGTGGTGGCGTCCTCGTTGACGACGCCGAGCTGAGTCCGGAGTGGATCGAGAGGACGATGGTCCCGTTGCTCACCGACGCCGCCCGGTTGGCCGAGATGGGCCGGTGCGCGGCGGCGTTCGGCCGGCGCGACGGTGACGAGGCGCTGCGCACGTTCGTGCTCGAGGCGCTGGCGACGCCGTGACCGACCGGCTGACCGCGGAGGATCTCGGCCACGTTCACCTGATCGGGGTCGGCGGCGTCGGCATGAGCGGGCTGGCGCGGCTGCTGCTCACCCGCGGTGTTCCGGTCTCCGGCAGCGAGCTGAAGGACTGGCCCAGCCTGGCCAGCCTGCGCGCTCTCGGCGGCACCATCCACATGCGACACGAACCGTCCAACCTGGACGGGGTCGACACGGTGGTCTACTCGACCGCGATCCCCGCCGACCACCTCGAGCTGGTCGAGGCGCGTGCCCGCGGGCTGCGGGTGCTGCACCGCTCGGCGGCGCTCGCGGCGGCGATGACCGGACGCCGGACCATCGCCATCGCCGGCACCCACGGCAAGACCACGACCACGTCGATGGTCACGTCGATCCTGCAGCACTGCGGCCTTGACCCTTCGTTCGTCATCGGTGGGGAGATCTCCGAGGTCGGCTCGAACGCCCACCACGGCACCGGTGAGCACTTCGTGGCCGAGGCCGACGAGAGCGACCGCTCGTTCCTGCAGTACCGCCCGTACCTCGCCATCGTCACCAACATCGACGCCGACCACCTCAACACCTACGGCGACCTGTCCGGGCTGGAGGACGCGTTCCTCGAGTTCTGTCGGCTGGTCGGGCCGACCGGCTCGGTGGTGCTGTGCGCCGACGACGCGCCGACCCGCCGGCTGGCCGACCGGGCCCGGGCCGAGGGGCTGCGGGTGGAGACCTACGGCGAGGCGCCCGACGCCACGCTGCGCCTGACCGAGCTGCGCTCCACCGCCACCTCGGTGCGCTACCTGGCCTTCCTCGACGGGCAG
>JBLNGJ010000513.1:0-5868 GCA_050264675.1 Micromonosporaceae bacterium | reverse complement strand
GCCCGTTCGACGCCGGCCGGGTCAGCGACTACGACATCGCGCTCGGCGGCGACGCGGTGTTCCAGGCGGCGGTGGAGCACCACGTGCCGTTGCGTTCGACCGGCGTGCGGACCGCTCCGCTCACCGCCGTGGATCTGGATCGTCTGGGCCTGGCCGAGCTGGCCGAGCGCCTAGGCGTCACCGCCGGCCGGCCGGTGGCGTTCATGATCTATCGTAGCCTCGATGACGCACTGCGACGCCGACCGAGCATCGAGGTGCCGCGAGTATGAAGACGTTTGACCTCTACGGCTCGCCCGATCTGGACGCCGAGGAACTCAGCGCGGTCGTGAGCACCGCGCTGGGGGCTGACTTCATCGAGCACGACAGCTCGTTTCGCGGCCGGTACTTCCTCGCCGACGGAGCCCCCCGGCTGGAGGTGCAGCCCAACCAGGTGCCCGGCGATGACGGCGAGTTCGAGGCGATGGAGTCGGAGTTCGCCGAATTCCGCACGCTGCTCTACGTCTACGGCACCGATCGCCCCGATGAGGTGCGCGACCGGCTCGCCGGCATCACCGGACTCGCCTTTCTGCGGCGGGTCTCCTCGACCTGACCGGCATCAATAACCGAGGGCCGGTGCGCTGACGCCCCAGTAGGCTCATCACCGTGAGCGACGAGACGCCTGACCCGACCGACGACATCCCCGAGCAGCGGCGGATCCGGCGGGCCAAGCGCGACCGGCTGTTGGCGCAGGGCATGACGCCGTACCCGGTCACGGTGCCCCGCACCGACTCGTTGGCCGAGCTGCGGGCCCGCTTCGGCGACCTGCCGGTCGACACCGCCACCGGCGAACGGGTCGCGGTAACCGGCCGGGTGATCTTCCTGCGTAACACCGGCAAGCTGTGCTTCGCGACCTTGCGCGAGGGCGACGGGACCGAGCTGCAGGCGATGCTCTCGCTCAACCGGACCGGCGCACCGGCGCTCGAGGACTGGAAGCGCCTGGTCGACCTCGGTGACGTGGTCGCGGTCGAGGGTGAGGTCATCACGAGCAAGCGAGGCGAACTGTCGGTGCTCGCCGACCGTTGGCACATGGCGGCCAAGGCGTTGCGTCCGCTGCCGATCGCGCACAAGCCGATGTCAGAAGAGGCCCGGGTACGCCAGCGTTACGTCGACCTCATCATGCGGCCGCAGGCGCGCCAGATTGCGCGCACCCGCGCCACTGTCGTGCGGAGCCTGCGCGAATCGATGCATCGCCGCAATTTTGTCGAAGTCGAGACGCCGATGCTGCAGCTGTTGCATGGCGGCGCGGCGGCCCGGCCATTCGTGACCCGGGCCAACGCGCTCGATCTCGACCTTTATCTGCGCATCGCGCCCGAGCTGTTCCTGAAGCGGTGTGTCGTCGGTGGGATCGAACGGGTCTTTGAGATCAATCGGAACTTCCGCAACGAGGGCATCGACTCGACGCACTCGCCGGAGTTCGCGATGCTCGAGGCGTACCAGGCGTGGGGTGACTACAACACGATGGCGGCGCTGACCCGCGAGCTCGTCCAGGAGGCGGCGTACGCGGTCGGTGGGTCGCATGTGGTCCATCACTACGACAATCACGAACACGGTGGCCGGGAATTCGACCTCGGCGGAGCGTGGGCCGAGGTCACGCTCTACGGTGCGCTGTCCGATGCGCTCGGTGATGAAGTAACCGTGTCAACACCGATGGCTACTTTATTGCGGTACGCGGAAAAGCATGACGTGCCGGTGGACGGCCCCGCCCGGAAAGGGCCTCTCGGCCCGGGCAAGCTCGCCGAGGAGCTGTTCGAGGCCGTAGTCGTTCCCCGCCTCATCGCACCGACGTTCGTGCGTGACTATCCAGAGGAGACGGCTCCCCTGACCCGGGCCCACCGGAGCGAACCGGGGCTTGTGGAGAAGTGGGATCTCTACGTTCTGGGTTTCGAACTGGCGACCGCATATTCGGAGCTCGTCGACCCGGTGATCCAACGTGAGCGGTTCGTAGCGCAGTCGTTACTGGCAGCTCAGGGCGATCCCGATGCGATGAGCTTGGATGAGGACTACCTGAGAGCCATGGAATACGGCATGCCGCCGCAGGGCGGTATGGGAATGGGGATAGACCGGTTGTTGATGGCGCTCACCGGACTCGGGATCCGCGAGACCATCCTCTTCCCGATGGTGCGGCCGGAGTAGCGCCAGCCTCGGCAATATTGACCAAAGGTGGGTGGGTTAGGTTATTGTTTCTTTCAACAGATGACGCCTGGCCTTTCGAAGGAGGAAGGAACCTTGGCAAAGGAGACAATCACCAAGCTCATCGACGACATGGACGGCGGTGAGGCGAGCGAGACCGTGAAGTTCGGACTGGACGGTCACACGTACGAGATCGACCTGTCCACGAAGAATGCCACCAAGTTGCGTAACGCCCTCGCGCCCTACCTCGACCGCGGCACCCGCATCGATTCCCGGCGTACCGTTACCTATGGCGGACGCAGTGCCACCGCCCGCGGGCGGGGCGGCGCGGCGGCCGAACGGGAGCAGAACAAGGCCATCCGGACTTGGGCGCAGCGCAAGGGTATTGCGGTGGCCCCCCGTGGTCGCATCAAGCAGGACGTGGTCGACCAGTACCACAAAGAAGCTGGACGCTAAGAAGCCGACCGCTCACCAAGCCGGACGGTAAGCGGAACCTGACGGTGGATAGCGGAGAGCAGCGCGCACCACAAACCAGCGTCGCCCATTACCGACCCAAGCACCATCAAAACCAACAGCACTCACCCAAGGCACAACAGTCACAGCGGCCACTGAAACAAACAGCGGCACGAAACGTCCAGCACCACCGGTACGGCGGCCCGCCCGGCACCACGCCACGAGATGTAAGGGCGCCGTATCACTCAGCGGCACAACCCGTGGTATCACCCGTATCACGGCCCCACGCGACAATGCACGCCGTCGACCCCGAGCCACGATTTCGTCGGTCGACGGCCGTCCGCGTTTTCGGGGTCGATCGTGACCCCCGGGGGACCCCGACGCGCGACCGCGGGCCGACACCGGCCCGGACGGGCCAGGAGATGCGGACCGAACGGACAATTTCGCTCTGCGCGTACGGGCGTGACCCGATCGGCCATCCGCGCCGGCGAGATCGCCGGCAAAATGCCTGCTCGTCCGCACTCTCGCGACCGGTGGGGCCGCTGGGACGCCGGCGGGGGCGCCGGCCGACCGGTCGAGCCGGTCGCGCACCACGGCGGGGCGTCGGCCCCCGGGGATAGAGTGAATACAGCCCGCGCATCCGGTGCCGATGTGGGGGTGGTACCCCCGGCAGTGAGGAGCACAAGGGCATGTTCGAGAGGTTCACCGACCGAGCTCGGCGAGTGGTTGTCCTGGCCCAGGAAGAGGCCCGGATGCTCAACCACAACTACATCGGTACGGAGCACATCCTGCTGGGTCTGATCCATGAGGGCGAGGGTGTGGCTGCGAAGGCTCTGGAGAGCCTGGGGATCTCGCTGGAGGGCGTGCGGCAGCAGGTCGAGGAGATCATCGGGCAGGGGCAGCAGGCGCCGAGCGGGCACATTCCGTTCACGCCGCGGGCCAAGAAGGTGCTCGAGCTGAGCCTGCGCGAGGCGCTGCAGCTGGGGCATAACTACATCGGTACGGAGCACATTCTGCTGGGCCTGATCCGTGAGGGTGAGGGTGTGGCGGCGCAGGTGCTGGTCAAGCTGGGTGCCGACCTGAACCGGGTGCGTCAGCAGGTGATCCAGCTGCTGTCGGGGTACCAGGGCAAGGAGCCGGCGGCGGCGGGCAGCGGCACTTCAGGTGAGGCGGCGCCCTCGACGAGCCTGGTGCTGGATCAGTTCGGGCGGAATCTGACCCAGGCGGCGCGGGAAGGCAAGCTCGACCCGGTCATCGGCCGGGAGAAGGAGATCGAGCGGGTGATGCAGGTGCTCTCCCGCCGGACCAAGAACAACCCGGTGCTCATCGGTGAGCCCGGCGTAGGTAAGACCGCGGTGGTGGAGGGTCTGGCCCAAAAGATCGTCAAGGGTGAGGTGCCGGAGACGCTGAAGGACAAGCAGCTCTACACCCTGGATCTGGGTGCGCTGGTGGCCGGCTCGCGCTATCGGGGGGATTTCGAGGAGCGGCTGAAGAAGGTGCTCAAGGAGATCCGTACCCGCGGGGACATCATCTTGTTCATCGACGAGATCCACACGCTGGTCGGGGCCGGTGCGGCCGAAGGCGCCATCGATGCGGCCAGCATTCTCAAGCCGATGCTGGCGCGGGGTGAGCTGCAGACCATCGGCGCGACCACCCTGGATGAGTACCGCAAGCATCTGGAGAAGGACGCGGCGTTGGAGCGGCGGTTCCAGCCGATCCAGGTCGGTGAGCCGTCGCTGGCGCACACGATCGAGATCCTCAAGGGTCTGCGGGACCGGTACGAGGCCCATCACCGGGTCAGCATCACCGACGCGGCGTTGGTGGCCGCGGCGACGCTGGCCGACCGGTACATCTCCGACCGTTACCTGCCGGACAAGGCGATCGACCTCATCGATGAGGCCGGGGCGCGGATGCGGATCCGGCGGATGACCGCGCCGCCAGACCTGCGCGATTTCGACGAGAAGATCGCCCAGGTGCGTCGGGACAAGGAGTCCGCCATCGACGCGCAGGACTTCGAGCGGGCCGCCCAGCTCCGCGATAAGGAAAAGCAGCTGCTGACCCAGAAGGCGCAGCGGGAGAAGGAGTGGAAGGCCGGCGACCTGGATGTGGTCAGCGAGGTCGACGACGAGCAGATCGCCGAGGTGCTGGCGAACTGGACCGGCATCCCGGTCTACAAGCTCACCGAGGAAGAGACCTCCCGGCTGCTGCGCATGGAAGACGAGCTGCACAAGCGCATCGTCGGGCAGGAAGACTCGGTCAAGGCCGTGTCGATGGCGATCCGCCGCACCCGGGCCGGGCTCAAAGACCCCAAACGCCCGTCCGGGTCGTTCATCTTCGCCGGCCCCTCCGGGGTGGGTAAGAGCGAACTGTCCAAGGCGTTGGCCGAGTTCCTCTTCGGCAGCGAGGACTCCCTCATCCAGCTGGACATGAGCGAGTTCCACGACCGCTACACCGTGTCCCGTCTGGTTGGCGCGCCGCCCGGCTACGTCGGCTACGACGAGGGTGGCCAGCTCACCGAGAAGGTGCGCCGGCGCCCGTTCTCGGTGGTGCTCTTCGACGAGATCGAAAAAGCCCACCCTGACGTGTTCAACACCCTGCTGCAGATCCTCGAAGACGGCCGGCTCACCGACGGACAGGGCCGCATCGTCGACTTCAAGAACACCGTGATCATCCTGACCACCAACCTCGGCACGCGGGATGTGTCCAAGGCGGTCACGTTGGGCTTCTCGGCCAGCAGCGACGCCGACTCCAACTACGAGCGGATGAAGCAGAAGGTCAACGACGAGCTCAAGCAGCACTTCCGGCCCGAGTTCCTCAACCGCATCGACGACACCATCGTCTTTCACCAGCTCACCGAGCCGCAGATCCTACGCATCGTCGATCTCATGGTCGCCCGCATCGAAACCCAGCTCCGCAACAAAGACATGGGTCTGGAGCTCACCGACGCCGCCAAGCTCTGGCTGGCCAAGAAGGGCTGGGACCCGGTCATGGGCGCCCGGCCACTACGGCGCACCATCCAACGCGAGATCGAAGACTCCCTCTCCGAACGGATCCTGTTCAACGAACTGCGCCCAGGCCAGATCGTCGTGGTCGACTGCGAAGGCGACCCCAACGACATCGAACACTCCAAGCTCGTCTACCGCGGCGCCGACAAGCCACCGGCCGTGCCGGACGCGGTGCCAGCGAGCCTGGGTGGCGGCGCGGAGGGCGTGAGCGGCTCAGCCGCCTAGCCAGCCGTCCGAAGTA
>JBLNGJ010000512.1:0-2895 GCA_050264675.1 Micromonosporaceae bacterium | reverse complement strand
GGCCCGCCGCGGGCACGCCGAGCACCAGGTCGGTCAGGCCGGCGCGACGGGAGGCGGCCAGTGCCCACGCCGCGAGCGCCACGGACGTGACGGTGACCCGGCAGTCCCGGGCCAGCTCGCTCGCGGCCCGCGCCGCCGCGGCGTCGTGGTGGAAGGTCAGGCGCGCGCCGCGCCCGTCGGCCTCGACGGCCGGTGGCAGGTCGGTGGGCAGCGTCACGACGACCGGCGCGCCGGACAGCCGCGTCGCGACCCGGTCCAGCGCCACGTCCAACGCTCCGGACGCCTGCTGCGCGGCCAGCCGAGTGCCGATCCAGTCCGGCGACGGCGCGGGTCCGGCCGGCCCCGCGCCGACGCACATGCCGGCGAACTCACGCCAGAACACCCCGATGCTCCAGCCGTCGGCGATCGTGTGGTGCACCAGCATCGTCAGCAGGTCGCGCCCGCCCGCCCGGGTCAACACGAACACCACCGGCGGCTGCTCGAACGGGCGCAGCAGTCGCGCGGCCTGGCCGGCGTACAGGTCGTGCACGGCGCCGACGGCACCGTCGCCGCCGGGCAGGGTCTGGTGCAGCAGCCGCGGTTGGTACGGCGCCGGCAGCACGATCCGGGCCTGCCGCGGTTCGCGGACGAACCGGGTGCGCAGCGCGTCGTGCCGGGTCGCCAGGTCCCGCAGCGCCCGCCGGGTCCGGGCCGGGTCCAGTGGCCCGTCCGCCTCCAGCGTGAACATCAGGTGGTAGGGCGCGTCCTGGTCGAGCAGGTGCGCGGCGAGCATGGACCGTTGGCCGGGCAGCAGCTCCAGCGTGGCGGGACGGTCCACGGCCACGAGCGGCGCGGTGTCCACGTACTCCACCGCGTCGGCCAGAACCTGCGCCAGCGGCAGCGCCGACAGCAGCCGGGCGCTGTCGACGTGCATGCGCAGCTCGCGCTGGCCGAGCGAGACCAGCGCGATGGCCTGCAGCGACGTGCCGCCCAGACCGACGAAGGACTCGGTGCGCGCCGCCTCGCGCAGCTGCGCCGCGGGTTGGCCGAGCACCTTCGCGGCCAACGGTGTCCAGACGGTGAGGTCTGTGGCGGCGATCACACGGGCTCCTCGACGGTGCTCAGCTCCGGGTTGTTCACGTAGCCGGGCGGGACGAGCACCCCGCCACAGTACAGCTCACCGGGCAGGTCCAGGCGCGTGAGCAGCCCGGCCCCGGCGCTGGTCGGATTGACGCCACCCGTGGCACCCCGCCAGAATGTCCGGACATGCCCTCGTCTCTCCACGGTCGCCTCTCTCGGCTGCTCTCGGTTGATCAGCTGCGCCGCAAACTGATCGCGATCCGGCTCGCCGAGTCGACCGGCAAGGGCGTCTTCCTCAGCGGCAGCGTCGTCTACTTCACGTTGCACGTTGGCCTCAACGCCAGGCAGGTCGGCCTGGGTCTGTCGGCCGCCGGCCTGTCGGCCTTCATCTCGTCGGTCGTGTTCGGCGTAATCGCCGACCGGGTCGGCCCGCGCCGGTTGCTCATCATCCTGTTCGCCGCGCTCGCGGTCGGCTTCGGCCTCTACGCCCTGGTGGACACCGCGCTCCAGTTCGTCGCGCTGGTCGTCGTGGTCGGCTTCCTCGAGTACGGCACCGGCCCGACCAACGGCGCGCTGATCGGAAACCTCGTGCCCGCCGAGGAACGGGTCAAACTCAAAGCGATGATGCGGTCGGTGTACAACATCGGCTTCAGCATGGGCATCGGCGTGGCCGCCGTCGCCGCGCTGAGCCAGCGACTGCTCGTGCTGATCCCGCTCACCACCGCGGTGCTCATGGCCGGTGCCGCGCTGCTGGTCACCCGCCTGCCCGACGCGCCGCCGCGACCGGTTCCGATCGGCTTCAAGCGCTTCGCCGCCGTACGTGACCCGCGTTTTCGCGCTGTGATCGCCGTCTCAACGGTGTTGGCCTGTCACATCACAATCATCCTGGTGGCCCTGCCGCTGTGGGCGCTCAACCGCACCACGCTGCCGCACTTCCTGGTCCCGCTGCTGCTGATCTTCAACACCGCGTTCGTCATCCTGTTCCAGGTTCGGGCCAGCCGCGGCGCGGACACCGTCGAGGGCGCGGCCCGGCTGGCCCGGCGCTCGGGCTACTGGCTGGCCGGCGGCTGCGCCGTGATCGCGGTGACCGCGCTGAACAACGACATCACGGTGGTGACCGTGGCGCTCATCGCCGCGTTGCTGATTCTCTCGGTGGCCGAGGTGATGCAGGCGGCCTCGGGCTGGGGGCTCGCCTTCGGCCTCGCGCCTGAGCACGCGCAGGGCGAGTACCTCGGCGCGTTCGATCTGCACATCATCACGCAGAACGTGATCGGCCCGGCGGTGCTGTCCGGCCTGGTCTTCGCGTTCGGGTTCTGGGGTTGGCTCGGCATCGCGGTCGCCGCTCTGATCGCCTCGGCCCTGATCATCCCGGTCGCGCGGCGCAGCCAGGTCACCCTCGCCCCAGAGCCCGCCGCCCCGACCCGCGCGTAGAGCCCCGACCGCGGGTAAGGCTGCGGGCACTACGCGAGCTGGTCGCGGCGGCGGGTCAGGTACGCGGTCTCGGCCGTGTTGCCCGCCAGCTCGATGGCTTTGTCGTACGCCGCCCGCGACTTCTGACTGCAGCTCAGCCGGCGCAGCAGTTCGGCGCGGGTCGCATGGTAGGCGTGATAGCCGGCCAACTTCTCCGCGAGACGGTCGACGGCTGCCAGCGCCACGTCTGGACCGTCAAGCTCGGCGACCGCGACGGCCCGGTTGAGGGCGATGATCGGCGAGGGGTCGAGGCGGACGAGCTGGTCGTAGAGGGCGAGGATCTGGGCCCAGTCGGTGTCGCGTATGTCGCGGGCGGAAGTGTGTACTGCGTTGATGGCGGCGAGGATCTGGTAGCGGCCTGGGGCG
>JBLNGJ010000511.1:0-7668 GCA_050264675.1 Micromonosporaceae bacterium | reverse complement strand
GCCGGAAAGAGTGATCATGCGGTCGCGGATCTCGAGCGTGACCGCGTCCACGGGAACGTCGATCGTCCAGGCCAGAATCTGGCTGGCTGCTCGCGCGATGTCGGTGTCGGTCGCACCGGTGGCACCCGCACTTCGAACCGCCATCTCGTCGACGACGGCTTGGACACCCCATACCTGCTCGGCCGCCTTGATGGCGGCGAGGCGTTCGGGCACGCTAGACACGTCTCCCGCGAGTGTCACCACCCCGTTGTTGACCGTGACGTTGAGGTTGGTGTCGATGCTGGGCGTGTAGAGGAGTTCGTCGGAGACATTGGCGTGCAGATCCTGGTCGATTGTCTGTGTCACGTGGTCAACGATCCTCGTCGGGCGACCCGAACTCCAGAGGTTATTGGACATTCTGGTAAATATTTCAAATTTACTATAAAACAGCCCTGCTAAACGACCGTATGTCGTGCGATACCTACGACAGTGATTTGTCACAACGACGACAGGCGCGGTCGATGACCTCGGGCACGAGAGTCGCCCGTCCGCAGGCGCGCCTATCGTCTGGTCGCCGCCAAGTCGTCCAACGCAGACACACGACAGCCCTGCCTGGCTTCGAGGGCGTAGTGTTGAGCACGCAACCGCGCCTTGACTGACGGGCGCCGTCTCACCAGTGTTTCGCGCTGAGATCTCCATACCGCCTGGACCCGCGGCTCCACCAGCGACATTCGGCGCGTTCACCACACGCGCCGTCCGTGCCGGCACACCGCGGCGTGTCCCCCGAAGGCGTCAACCAGCATGAGCACTCTCGTCACACCAGCGCCCGCGACCGCCGCCCCTGGACAATGTGTCGCGATCGATCTGGACCACGCTGATCCCCGCATGGCGGCCGCATCGAGGCCGACCGAGCGGGACGACACCGTCGACAGCTGGCCACTTCGCGTGACCGACCCGGTGAGCGTCGACGGGTACCGGCTGGTGTCCCGCCTCGGGGTAGGCGGGATGGCGGACGTGTTCTATGCCGTGGCGCCTTCAGGTCGGCCGGTCGCGGTGAAGGTTCTGCGTGCCACCGATGAGGCGCCCCAGACCTGTCAACGCGAGTACGAGCTGACCCACGCCGTGGACGCGGACTGCACCGCGCCCGCGCTGGGCTACGGAATGTCGCCCGCGGGACCCTACCTGGTTACCGCCTACCTTCCGGGCTACCGGTGCGGCGCCACATTGGTGGGCAGTTCGGCGCCGGCTGGGCAGCTGCGGACGCTCGGGTCGGCGCTGGCACGGGTGCTCGCCGCCATACATGCCAATGGCGTCGTGCACTGTGATGTGAAGCCGTCGAATCTGCTCGTCCGTGGCCATGACGTTCGCTTAATCGACTTTGGTATCGCCCGACGGATCGGTGAGCTGTACCTGAATGACGGCACCGTGCAGTGCACCCGTGGCTGGGCCGCACCCGAGCAGCTGCGTACCGCGCCGGCAACACCGGCGACGGACGTCTTCGCCTGGGGCTGCCTGCTCGCCCACCTCGCCAGCGGCGTACACCCGTTTGCCGGTCCCAGCGACGAGGAGTGGTACTGGCGCATCCAATCGGCGGAACCGGACCTGTCCGGCCTGCCCGGTGACCTGGAGGAGGTGATCCGTTGGACGTTGATGCGCGATCCCCAGGATCGACCCACCGCTGCGGATCTGGTCGCGGCTGGCGGCTTCGGTCATGGTCCGGCCGGGGCGCCCGCCGCCCGGCGGCGGATCGCGCGCGGCCGTAGTCGGCCGGACGTCGCGACATCGGCGAGGCCCTGACCGACGCGTGGCTTGGCCATCACAGGTACTGGCCCGACGTGGTGCTGTCTACCCTCGACACCCGCACGGACACCACATTGGCGAGGTTGATGATCACGCCGTGTTCGCTGGCTTCGCGGTTGTACCGTGCCTGGTTCAAGACCAGGCTGCGCCGTTCGTCCAGTGCGCGGGCGATCGCATCCAGCGCCGCTTGTTCATCACCGAAGAGGTTGCACACGACGGGGATGTCTTCGCCGCCCACCGCGCGAAACCGCATGATCAGTTCGATGTTCTCGGCCACGGTCGGTCCCTCCCAACAGATCGGTCGCTGGACCTCTCGCCATTGTCGCTGAGACGACGGCACTCGCACCTTCACCGTCGTTGGCCCACTGGCCCAACGCCGGCGAGTGTCCGGGTCAGCAGGACCGGAAGTGGGTATTGGCAGTGCGATGAACAGTGGACTCCTCAACCGCGCCTCCGATAGATGGGAGCGGGCGCGCCGTCGCCACGCCTGGCTCGATCATCTGGTCCGTGCCGGCGTGCGCTTCGACGAGGCCGACGGTGCCCGGTTGGCGGCGGCGAACTCGTACTATGCCTTCTTCGCCGTTTTCGCCCTCGCGCTCCTGGGTTTCGCGATCTTCGGCTTCGTCCTCGATCAGCCTTCGGTACTCAGGTCGGTACAGCGTTACCTGGCCCAGAACACGCCGGACATCACCGTGCAGACGCTGCGCGATGCCCAAGGCACCGCCGGAATCGTTGCATTCATCGGCCTGCCGATCGCGGGTTGGTTCTGGGTGGATGCCCTACGCTCCTCGATCCGAGCGATCTGGCGGCTGCCGCAGTACCCCGGCAGGTTCGTCGTGCGGGTGCTGGTCGACCTCACTGTGCTGACTGGACTTGGCCTGCTGCTGGCCGTCTCGCTCGGGTTGGCCTTCGCGACCACGGCCGCGACCAGTCGGGTGGTCACGGCGGTCGGCATGGGTGGCTGGCTGGTGGCTGCCGTCGCGTTGGTCATGGGTCTGGCCGTCAATACGTTGCTGTCGGTCGCCATGCTCACCGGGTTGCCCCGTCTACGGTTGCCGCTGCGGCGGGTCATCGGTCCGGCGTTGCTGGTCGCGGTCGGCCTGGAGCTGCTCAAGACGCTGGGGCGACTCTACGTGCAGCGGATCGAGACCAACCCCACCTACCAGGTGGTGGCGGGCACCGTCGGGCTCCTGGTTGTTCTCAACGTCGTTCATCTACTCCTGCTCTACGCCAGCGCGATCACCGCTACCAGCGTTACCGCGACTTCGCGCTAGGCGACGTCCGGCCCGGGGCGCACATTCGCGCTCCACCGGTCCTCGATGCGGGCGAACTTCCACACCGCCAGGGCCACCACCCAGGTGAGCACGAAGATGCCGACGATGAAGTAGCCCACGTAGTTGAGGTCCAGGCCGGAGATCCAGGCGAGCGGGCCGGAGCCGATGTCGAGTTTCTCGGCGAGGATCGAGAGCAGCTCGACCAGGCCGATCACCAGCGCCACCGCGACCGACAGCCCAGTGATCGTGATGTTGTAGTACACCTTGCGCACGGGTTGGGAGAATGCCCAGCCGTACGCGAAGTTCATGAACGAGCCGTCGATGGTGTCCAACAACGACATGCCCGCCGCGAAGAGCACCGGCAGGGTCAGGATCGCGTACCACGGCAGCGCGAACGCGGCCGCGCCACCGGCGAGCACCAGCAGCGAGACCTCGGAGGCGGTGTCGAACCCCAGGCCGAAGAGGAGGCCGACGAGGTACATGTGCCACGGCTTGGTGACCGCCTTGGTCACCCCGCCGAGGATGCGGTTCATGAAGCCGCGCTTGTTCAGCTGCTCCTCGAGCTCCTGCTCGTCGTACACGCCGCGGCGCATCCGGGCGAAGACCTTCAGGATGCCGCGCAGGACCACCAGGTTGATGATCGCGATGAGCATGAGGAACACGCCGGAGACCAGGGTGCCGATGAGTCCCGTGGTCTGTTGCAGCGTCGAGGTGTCGTTGCCGACCTGACCGGCGAGCGCGCGCACACCGATGGAGAGCAGGAGGCAGAGTCCAAAGACGACACTGGAGTGACCGAGGGAGAACCAGAACCCGATGGAGACCGGCCGCTGGCCTTCGGCCATGAACTTCCGGGTCGTGTTGTCGATGGCGGCGATATGGTCGGCGTCGAACGCGTGGCGAAGCCCCAGGGTGTACGCGGTCAGGCCGATCCCGACCGAGAAGACGACGGACTTGCCGGCCGCGTCGGTGCCAAGGTCGAAGTGGTGCGGTGCGATGAACCCGAGCAGGGAGACGAACCCGATCACGTGCAGGGCAACCACGAAGCCGGCCATGCCGGCGATACGGGTCCACTCGTCGCGGCTGAGCCGTCGGGTTGGTCGGCCGCCCGCGACGGGCCCGGTCGGCACGGCGTCGCGGGTGGCAGCAGCAAGTCGCGCCATGATTGCTATTGCAACACAGTGGCAGTAGCCAAAACAATGCGGATCGGGCGGTGACTGACGGTGACGATCGAGCGGCTTCCGATGGACATCGATGCGTACCTACGGCGTACCCATCCCGGCGGCTGCTTCATCTGCGCGATCGTGGCCGGCGAGCCCGGCTATGAGCAGGAGAAAATCTTCTTCGACGACGGCGAGCACCTCGCCTTTCTCAACCGGTACCCGACGGTCCCCGGCTACGCGCTCGTGGCACCGAAGCGTCACGTTGAGCATACAGTGCGTGACCTCGACGTGGCGGCGTATCTCCGCCTGCAGGCCGTGGTGCACCGGGTCGCCCGGGCGGTCGAGGCCGTGGTGCCCTCGGAGCGCACCTACCTGCTCTCGCTCGGCAGCCAGCAGCGCAACGCCCACGTGCACTGGCACATCGCCCCGTTGCCGCCCGGCACGCCGTTCGCGCAGCAGCAGTTCTATGCCCTGATGGCCGAGTACGGGGTCATCCCGTGGTCGCCGGAGCAGGCCGCGCAGCTCGCCGGCCACCTGCGCGACGCCCTCGACTCGGCCCCGGGCCGGAGTGGGGCAACTTCCTGAAACGAGCCTTCGCCGCGGGTGCGAGGGTAGGATCCGGAAATCTGCCCGTGCCCGCAGGAGGGCCGCGCCGACGGGACGGCTGCGCCGACGGGACGCTACGGCTGGCGGGCGCGGGCTCCCCGGCTCCCGGGGGCACCGCTCGCCGGGGTTCCGATCGGACGGACGATGTGCCCTTTGGCGCCGTGGATGTGGGTCGCGTGCCCGTTGGTCGCAGGTCCGGGCGCACCGGTGACGCTGTGCTCGTTGGTGGCGTGCCCATGGCTGGCGTGGCCGTTGGCGGCCCGCGCCACCGGGATGTGCCCGCTCGTCGCCGCGACCGCCGGCGCGTGCCCGTTGACCCGCTGGCCGTTCGTGCCGCTGACATGGGCCCCTTGGAAGTCCACTGGAGCCTCGGCCTCCCGGTGGCGGCCGGCGCGCTGGTGGTGGTACTGCGGCTCGGCGAAGAAGGTGAGCCCGATCACCGCGGCGAGGGTGACCAGGAAGCCGGCCGCGGCCATCCACTCGCGACCGGGGCGGATCGCGTCGCCGAGGAAGAGCAGGCCGACGATGGCGGCCGGGACGGCGGCCGCGGCGTCCATCGACGCCACGGCGGCCGTGGTCGAGCCGCGCTGCATGGCCAGTCCGAGCAGGAGCTGGCCGACCAACGAGTGGGCGATCAGCAGGTAGAGCAGCGGATGGGTGACGAAGCTGCTGGCCGAATCGACCAGGGCGAGTGGGCGGGAGGCGACCGCGGCGGCACCGAAGGCGACCCCGGCCAGCCCACCCAGGGCTACCGACCCGGGCGCCCCGAAGAGCCGGGCGGCGAAGAATCCGGCCACCGCCAGGCCGCCCAGCACCACCAGCAGTCCACACTCGACCGCCGCGCCGACCGGCCGGGACGGGTGCGGCTTGGCCGAGACGACCAGGAACGCCAGGCCCACGAAGAGGACGAAGAGCAGCGCCATCTCCACTCGGGGCAGACGCCATTTGAGCCCCACCACGCCAACGATCGCGGTCACCCCGAGCCCGGCGGCGACGCTGGCTTGCACCAGGAAGAGCGGCAGGTCACGCCGGGCCAGGAAGGCGAGGACGAAGCCGAGAAGCTGGCACGACAACCCCAATACATAGGCCTTGTGCCTGGCCAGGCGCACCAACAGCTTGGGGTCGAGCGTCTCGTGGGCGGTGGTCTTCGCCGCCGCGACCGACTGCAATAGGTTGGCTACCCCGTACATGCCGATCATGGCAGCGAGGAACCACCAACCCGTGGACATCACTCGGCGAGAATAAACGCCCGCGGGGCCGATCGCGAGTCTCTGGGCTACGGAACGTATCGATCAAGGTGGTGCGTGGGCTCAGCCGCTGAGCCGATCGAGGATCTCCGCGTGCAGTTTTCCGTTCGTCGCGACCGCGCTGCCACCGCCCGGGCCGGGTCGCCCGCCCAGGTCAGTAAAGGTGCCGCCGGCCTCGGTGACGATCGGCACCAGCGCGGCGAGGTCCCACAAGGACAGTTCCGGCTCGACCATGATGTCCACCGCACCTTCGGCGACGAGCATGTACCCGTAGAAGTCGCCGTAGGCCCGGCTACGCCAGGTCCGTCGGTTGATCTCCAGGATCGCCTCCAGGCGCCCGGCCTGCTCCCAGCCGACCAGGGAGGAGTAGCAGAACGAGGCGTCGGCGAGGCGGCTGATGCCGGAGACGTGGATCGCGGTCGCGGCGGTGGTGTGCCGCCCCGCGTACGCCCCCAGCCCCTTCGCCGCCCACCAGCGCCGGCTCAGGCCGGGCGCGGAGACCATGCCCACGACCGGGTCGCTGCCGTCCATGAGCGCGATCAGCGTCGCCCAGATCGGCACGCCGCGCACGAAGTTCTTGGTGCCGTCGATCGGGTCGATGACCCATTGACGCTGGCTCGGCCCGGCCGCGGCGGGACTCTGCCCGTACTCCTCGCCCAGCACGCCGTCGCGGGGCCGGGTGCGAGCCAGCGTGGACCGCAGCGCCTTCTCCACCGTGGTGTCGGCGTCGGTGACCGGCGTGAGGTCGGGCTTGGCGGTCACCCGCAGGTCCAGCGAACGGAAGCGGGCCATGGCGATCGAGTCTGCGGTGTCGGCTAGGACGTGGGCGAGCGCGAGGTCATCGCCGTAGCGGGTCACGGTCGGAACCTATAGGACTTCGCTCGGTAGTACGAGCTACGGTCACCACCATGCAACCCGACGTGTTGGTCGGCCTGCTCGCCGAGCCGGATCGCACCCGCGTCTTCGCGGCGGTCGTGCTTGGCGCTGCTACCCCGGCCGAGGTCGCCGAGCGTACGGACCTGCCAGCGCGAACCGTGGCGGCGGCCCTGCGCCGGCTCACCGAGGGCGGCCTGGTGGCGCCCGGTGAGACCGGCCTGGTCGCCTGCCTGGACGCGATCAAGGATGCCCGTCGAAGCGCCGAGCCGGTCAAGGCCGACGAGCCACTGGATCCGGACCGGACCCGGGCGACGGTGCTGCGGGCGTTCGTGGTCGACGGCCGGCTGGTGAGCATCCCGGCCGCCCGGAGCAAGCGGCGGGTCGTCCTCGAGCATCTGGCGGCCTCGTTCGAACCGGGCGTGCGCTACCCCGAGCGTGAGGTGGACGCGATCCTGCGGGCGTGGTACGCCGATCACGCCAGCCTGCGGCGCTATCTGGTGGACGAGGAGCTGCTGACCCGCGAGGACGGCGTGTACTGGCGCATCGGCGGTCCCACCCTCTAGTCCTCGCTCCGCGTTGATCATGAAGTTACGGACCCGACCCGCCGACGACGAGGAATCTAAGTTCATGTTCGGCGCATAACTGGTCAGGCGCGGCTGGACAGGAGCAGGCGGCGGTACGAGGCCAGCCGGCGCGGGTCGGCGCCACCCGCGGCGACCTGCCCGT
>JBLNGJ010000510.1:0-6636 GCA_050264675.1 Micromonosporaceae bacterium | reverse complement strand
GCCGCGGGTCGGCTTCGTGAACCGACTGGTCCAGTACAAGCGCGGTGATCGGTTCCTCGAGATCACTCGCGGCCTCGTCGACCTCGTGCCTGACCTCGAGGCTTGGATCATCGGCGATGGCACCGAGCGACCCGCGCTCGAACACCTCTCGACGTCGCTCGGACTGGCCGGGCACACTCGTTTCGTCGGCTTCCAGCCGCTCGCCTCGATGCCCGATCTCTTCCGCGACCTCGACGCACTCGTCATGTGCAGCCCCAGCGAGCCATTCGGTCTGGCGGCCATCGAAGCCGCGGCCTGCGGCACACCGGTCTTCGTACCCGACGAAGGCGGCCTCGGCGAACTTGCGGTGAGTCCCTACATCCGCAGCTACACCTTGGACTCCCCGGCCGTCATCACCGAGGTTGCCAGCGTGCTGACCGAACCGGAGACCGAATCGCAGAGGCAGCGGCGCAGTCGGCACATCGCCGAGCGATACTCGCTAGACACCTACCTCAACCAGCTAGAGGACGTCTACGCCGGGGCGATCGGACGGGAAGGACACCCATGAGTACGGCCGAGGAACTCGCTCCCGAACCGGCCTATGCCAGCCGCGCCGCCGCCCTGCTGCGCGCCGCCGCCAACGACCTCAAACGCAACGATTCGGCCGCGGAGGCCGACCTCGGGCTCCCGCCCGGGAGCTTCGCTGAATACACGTCGGGCCGGCGGCCGATCACCTGGGACCTGATCGGCCGGGCCGCGCGCGTGTGGCCGCTCAACGAGCGCGACCTGCTCCCCATTCACGACGACGCGGCCCACGGGCTGCGCATGATGCGATCCAAGGAGTCCGAGGCAAGCTCGCGGATCATCGAGCGGGGCGGCGGACCCTACTACGAATACCGGGACACGGCCATGTCGCGCCTGGCGTCCTACCGTCCGGAGTGGATCAAGATGCTCCGTGTCGTCGAGGACGCAGACCCGGGCAACCCGGCCGTCAATTGGAACAACGGGCACCTCCTCTACCAGTTCACCTACTTCGTCGGCCCGGTCAACTACTACTTCCGCAGCGGCGGCCAGTCCTTCTGTGTAGAGATGCAGACCGGCGACTCCGTATGGGGGCTCCCGTTCGCGCCGCACTCGTTCACCGCGCGCTCGGCCGCCGAACCGGCCTACATTCTCGCGCTCACCTACGGCGGCGAGCTGACCGGTGATGCGCAGCGCGAGCTGTCCGCCTTCGGCCCGGCCGCCGCCGGCGCGCTCGCCCTACCTCTCGGCGATCACGGGGCGCTGCTGCGCTCGATCATGGCGGGCCGGCTGACGACCGTTGCCGAACTCGCCGATCGCTCCGGCCTGACCACCGACCGGGTCGCGGCCCTGTGCGCAACGCCGACTCGGGCCGAATGGCCGGAACTGGAACTGCTCGGCGGCGCCCTGGGCGTCTCCGTTCGCGAACTGCTCGCCCCGCACACCACAACCGAAGCCGACGTCCGCATCCAGCCGGGCCCGACGGCGCCGCGGTGGGCCTACCCGGGGCCGGACCGGCCCGCGTACCGGTTCACGCAGCTCGCCCACGATCCGCTACATCCGCATACCACGAGCCTCGAGGTCGAGGTGTTGACATCACGACCGGATGCCACACTCCCGGCCACGTACCAGCACCAGTACCTCTACGTACTCGGCGAGGAGCCAGTGGCGGTGCGGTGGCGTCACAACGGTGAGCAGTTCGACGGCCGGCTCGAGCCGGACGACTCGGCCTACGTCGTCCCCGGCATCGAGCTGAGCCTGTGCGCCGAGCGCCCCGCCCGGTTGCTGATGCTGCGGATCTCTGGTTCGGCCACGCCCGATGTCCGCTTCGCACTGGGCGTCATGCGGGAGGGCGCGATCGGGCGCTATGTGGCCGAAGACCGGCTCTGGTACTGATCCGGAGCCGCGGCGTCATGATCACCTCCCAAGGCATGCTGGACACGCTGACCGCCCACGGCTACGGCCTGGTCACCGGCGTGCCCTGCTCGTATTTCGGGGGTCCCCTTCGGCTGCTCGATCGGGGCGTCGGACCGCGTTATGTCGCCGCGGTCAACGAGGGAAGCGCGATCGCGATCGCGGCCGGCGCCGAGCTCGGCGGAGAACGGCCGATGGTGCTGGCGCAGAACTCCGGCTTCGGCAACATGATCAATCCCCTTACCTCGCTCGTGCTGCCCTACCGCATCCCGATGACCGTGCTGCTCAGCATGCGGGGCTGGCCGACCGCGGATGCCGGCGAACCTCAGCACTACTGGATGGGCCGCGTCGTACCGAGCTGGCTTGACTCGCTCGGCATCGCGCACTGGATGCTTACCGCCGACGGGCCGGCCCTGGACGAGCTGCTGCGGGATGCGCGCCGCGTCCTTGACGAGGGCCGACCCGCGTTCATTCTGGTCGCGAAGGGGGCCATTGCGAACGACGCGCCAGCCGACCCGGCCGTGCCAGCTGGCACGGCCGTGCCGTCCGCCCGGGCGATGACGCGCGACGACGTGGTGTCGGCGGTTCTGGCGGAGGCGAGTGACGCGCACCTGCTGAGCACGACCGGCTACCTGTCACGGAGCCTGTTCAACCTCGGCGACAACGACCGCAACTTCTACATGCAGGGCTCGATGGGTCATGTCGCCGGTATCGCCCTCGGCGCGGCTCTGGCTCGCCCGCAGAGCCGGTTCGTCGTCCTGGACGGCGATGGCGCCGTGCTGATGCACATGGGTTCCCTGGCGACCATCGGCGATCTCGCCCCGGCCAACCTGACCCACATCGTCTTCGACAACGGTGTCTATGACTCGACCGGCGGCCAGCCAACCGGGCGTCAGCGGACCGACTTCGCCTCGGCCGCACTGGCGTGCGGATACCGCGATGCGTGGCGGGTCGACACCATCGACGCGCTGCGCCCGGCACTGCGCGCGGCCCTCGCATCGGTCGGGCCGTGCGCCCTCGTGGTTCGCGGAGCACCCGGCGGACCCACCGGTGGCCGGGCATCGTCCAATGTGGGCGTCGCCGAGATCGGCGACCGCTTCCGGACGAGCCTGGCCGGCCGCGACCTCCGCGGCGGCGGCCGGACGCCGGCATGACCCCGCGGGTGCGCATCGGCCCGGGCGTGGTGGAGCAGCTGCCCGAGGTGCTCGGCGCGGCCCGGCGGGTGCTCGTCGTGCACGGGCTCAGCTCGTTCCGGGCGGGTGTCGCCGCCGCCGTGGTGGACCGCCTCGACGCGGAGGTTCGCCGGTACGCGGGCGTGCGCCCGAACCCGGCCCTGCCGCAGGTCCAGGAAGCGGTCGCGCTGGCCCGCGAGTACCCGCCCGACGCCGTCATCGGTATCGGCGGCGGCAGCGCGATGGACGTGGCCAAGTGCGTCGCGGTTCTCGCCGGGTGCCCCGGCGACCCGGAGACGTACCTGCGCGAGCCCGGCTCGATACCGGACCGCCGGGTTCCCGGGTTGGTTCAGGTCCCGACGATATCGGGCTCCGGCAGCGAGCTGACGAGCTTCGCCACGGTGTACGTCGGCCATCGCAAGCTTTCGCTCGACCACCCGAGCGCACAGGCGGACCACGTCCTCATCGACCCCGAGCTCGCGGCGACGGTACCGCCGCCCACGGCGGCCGCAAGTGCCCTGGACGCGCTGGCGCAAGCGGTCGAGTCGGCGTGGGCGGTCGCCGCCACGCCCGAGTCCCGGGGCCTGGCCATCCACGCGCTCGAGACGCTGGCGCCCGTGCTGCACGCGGCCACGAGCCAGGCCGCGTTCACGGATCCGGCGCTACGAATGGAACTGGCCCGCGGTGCCGCGCTCGCCGGCGCGGCAATCAATACCTCCCGCACCACCGCGGCGCACGCCCTGTCGTACGCCCTGACCGCGCAGCATGGCATCGTCCACGGCGCCGCGGTCGGCGTCCACCTCCGGTGGCTGATCGGTTTCAACGCGGCCGCGACCGACGCGGACACCCGCCACCCGGACGGCGCGGAGGCGTTGCGGCACCTCATCGGCGAGTTGCAGCAGATCTGCCTAGACCGGACGGGCGCAGCACTCGAGGAACTGATCGATCGTCTGCTCGAGATGCACGGCCTGCGGGAATTCCGCATGCCTCATCGGGACTGGCGCGACGATCTCGCCTCCGGCCGGGCGGAGAACAACCCGCGCCTGGTCAGTTCGGACGACGTCCTCGCCAACACTGACTGACCCATCCGACGAAACGCGAGAGTGGACATGCGGAAGTTGCTGGCCGGGCAGACCTGTCAGATCTGGACCGCCGGCCCCGCGGGCCAGGACCCGGTCCAGCAGTTCGAAACGTCACAGTGCCGGCTCGAGTCGCCGAACTGGCTCGCCTCCGGCGAGGCCTTGGTCCTCAATGGCGAGGGCCGGCTGTGGCGGCTGTCCCTGTCCGGGGCGCACCAGCTCGACCCGATCGAGGTCACCGGAGTCCCGCTACTCAACAACGACCACGTGCTCGATCCAGACGGCGAACACATCTACCTCTCGGCCTACGACCGGCAGATCTATCGAGCCCCGGTCTGCGGTGGAGCGGCCGAGCTGATCACCAGCAACCCCTCGGCCGGGGTGCGCCACTTCCTGCATGGCGTGCATCCCCGCGGCGACCGGCTCGCGTTCATCGGTCTACCGCCCGAAGATGGGCCGGCCCAGGCCGACGTCTTCACGATGTCGGTCGACGGCGGCGACTACCGCCGGCTCACTTCCGGGCCCGGACACTCGGACGGGTGCGAGTACTCGCCGGACGGTGACTGGGTCTACTTCAACACCGAACTCTTCGACGGGCAGGCCCAGATCGCTCGGATCCGCCCCGATGGCAGCGGTCTCGAGCAGCTGACTTTCGACGACCACGTCAACTGGTTTCCACACCTCTCGCCCGACGGCCGATGGGCGGCGTACATCGCGTTTTCGCCGGGCACGCAAGGCCATCCGGCCAACGTCTGGGTCGACGTGAAGGTCGTGGCGCTCGACGACTGGGCCGCGGCCACGACCGTGGCCCGTATCTTCGGCGGTCAAGGCTCGTTGAACACCCCGAGCTGGGCGCCGGACAGCTCGGCCTTTGCCTACGTGAGTTATCCGACCGGTTCGCACCGCGTGAGGTCGCCGTAGAGTGGGCCGATGTCTGCTCTACCCCAGCCGGGCCCGCCCGTTGGCCCGTCCCAGGCGTATTTCGAGGCAGGCGCGGCGCTCTACGACCGTTCCCGGCCCACCTACCCGGACGCCCTGATCGCGCGGATCGTCAGCGTTATGCCCGGGCGCGACATCGTGGATGTCGGATGCGGCAGCGGCATCGAGGCCCGGCAGTTTCAGGCGGCCGGGTGCACCGTGCTCGGCGTGGATCCCGATGGGCCCATGGCGGAGTACGCCCGCAGCACCGGTGTCGCGGTCGATGTCGCGACGTTCGAGACCTGGGATGCGGCGGGCCGGATGTTTGACGCGGTCGTCGCCGGGACCTCCTGGCACTGGGTCGACCCGCTGGCCGGAGCAGCCAAGGCCGCTCAGGTGCTCAGGGCAGGCGGTCTGCTCGCGCCGTTTCACCACGCGTCCCTGACGCCGCCCCAGCTGGCCGACGCCGCCGGCATGGCGCTGCCCGGCTGGACCACCCGCTCCGCCCAGGCCTACCAGCAAATGGCGCCCGACTCGCCGTTCGACCTCGACGGCCGGCGGAGGTCGGCGCTGGATCTCTACCAGCCGCTGTTCGACACCATCGCCGACGGGATCCGGCACACGGGCAGCTTCAGCGAGCCCGAGCAGTGGCGGTTCGATTGGGAGCAAACATACTCCCGCGACGAGTGGTTGGATCTGCTGCCCACGCAAGGCGCTCTCGCCAAACTTCCGCCGGACCGACTGGCTGCGGTGCTCGACGGGGTCGGCGCCGCCATCGACCGGATGGGCGGCAGCTTCAGCCTGCCCTACGCGACCGTCGCCGTGACCGCAGTGCGGAAGCACGCCAGCTGAGTCAGGGCATCCGGGTCAGCCCTCCTATCGTCCAGTATGGACGTTGTGGGCTTACGGTACCCCCTGCCAGGGAGCGTCGCCCAGCACGTCGTTCATGCCGATAAGCTCGAACAGCTCGCCCAGACTGGCCAACGAGGGCTCGATCGCGGAGCTCGAGTCGTCTTTGGCGATCAACGCCAACGCCTCCGCGATCGCCTTGGTGGCGGCCCGGATGGCTTGGTTGGCATAGATGATGCCGCTGACGCCCATCTCGCCCAGCTCGCGTGCGGTGACGTTCGGGTAGGTGGTGGGCACGCACAGCACGGGCACGTCGCGACCGGTCCTCCGCCACCGGTCGCAGAACTCACGCACCTCGCCGGCGTGCGAGGCCCGGCTGTGAATCAGCACCGCATCGGCGCCCGCGTCGTGGTAAAGCTCGGCCCGCGACAGCGCGTCGTCCATGCCGGTCCCAGCGATCAGGGACTCCAGCCGGGCGATGACCACGAAGCCGGGACCCCGCTGGGCGGCCTTCGCGACCGCGATCTTCTGCGCGAACGCGGTCGGCTCCTCCAGCTGGTGGCCGTCGCGGAAGCTGTTGCGCTTGGGGTACTGCTTGTCCTCGATGCAGACCGCGTCGATCCCCGCCGCCTCGTAGAGGTGCACCATCCGGCGGACGACGTTGACGTCGCCGAATCCGGCGTCCACATCGGCGATGACCGGCA
>JBLNGJ010000509.1:0-9787 GCA_050264675.1 Micromonosporaceae bacterium | reverse complement strand
GGGGGGGGGGGGGGGGCGGGCGGGGGGGGGGGGGCGGGGGGGGCGGGGGGGGCGGGGGGGGCGGGGGGGGCGGGGTGGGCCGGGGCTGGCTCGATGCGTCAGGCCCTGAGCCCGGCGTCCGCCCGTCAGTCCCAGCCGAGCTCGTGCAGCCGATCGTCGTCGATGCCGAAGTGGTGCGCGATCTCGTGGACCACGGTCGTGGCGACCTCGTCCACGACGTCGTCCTCGGTGTCGCAGACGCGCAGGGTGGGGTTGCGGTAGATGGTGATCCGGTCGGGCAGCACACCGGCGTAGTTCCACCCGCGGCTGGTCAGCGCGTACCCCTCGTAGAGGCCGAGCAGGTCAGGGTCGTCACCGGACGGGTCGTCCTCGACCAGCACGACGACGTTGTCCATGAGGTCGAGCAGTTCGGCCGGCACCTCGTCGAGCGCCTCGCCGACGAGCTCCTCGAACCGCTCGCGGCTCATCTCCACCGCCATCGCGCGGGCCGCGGCCGGCGGTCAGGCGAGGGTGGCGGTGAGGGTGATCTCGGTGCCGGGCGCGAGCAGCCGGGAGATGGGGCAGCCGGCCTTGGTGGCGTCGGCGAGCTTGGCGAACTCGGCCTCGTCGATGCCGGGCACATCGCCGGTGGTGATGAGGTCGATCCGGGTCACGGTCATGCCGGCGTCGGTCCGCTCGAGTTGCACCGCGGCGGTGGTGTCGACCGCGGTCGGCGGGTGGCCGGCGTCGGTGAGCGCCTTGGCCAGGGCCATCGAGAAGCAGGCCGCGTGGGCGGCGCCGATGAGCTCCTCGGGGTTCGTACCCTCGCCCTCTTCGAAGCGCGAGCGGAACGAGTAGTTCCCTTCGTAGCCACCTTTGCCGGTGCGGAGGACTCCGGTGCCCTCAGTCAGCGTGCCCTGCCAGCGTGCGGATGCGTTGCGAGTCGGCATGAGACAGACGGTAGTGCACCGCACGCCGGATCGTGGCGGGAGGTGGCCGGAGGTGAGCACGTTCGCGGCTGCGACACTTGGCTCATGAAAATCGGTGTGTTGGGCACGGGCATGGTGGGCCGGGCGGTGGCGACCCGCTTGGTCGAGCTGGGCCATGACGTGATGATGGGTACGCGCGACCGGGCCAAGGCCGATGACTGGGTGGCCTCGCTGGGCACCGCCGAGGGCGCGCGTTCGGGCAGCTTCGCCGAGGCGGCGGCGCACGGTGACGTGCTGGTGAACGCCACCTCCGGCCTGAGCTCCCTCACCGCGCTGCGGCAGGCGGGGGCCGAGCACGTGCGGGGCAAGGTGCTCATCGACATCGCCAACCCGCTGGACTTCTCGCACGGGATGCCGCCGACCCTGAGCGTGGTCAACACCGACAGCCTCGGCGAACAGATCCAGCGGGAGTTCCCGGACGCGCGGGTCGTCAAGACCCTCAACACGGTCAACGCCGATGTGATGGTGCAGCCGGAGCGTCTACCCGAAGCGCACACCATGTTCGTCGCTGGCGACGACGCCGCGGCCAAGGCGACCGTGACCGATCTGTTGCGCTCTTTCGGCTGGCGCTCCATTGTGGACTTGGGCGGCATCGCCGCAGCCCGGGGCATGGAGATGTACCTGCCGCTGTGGCTTTCGCTGATGGGCGCGCAAGGTACGGTCGCCTTCAACATCAAGGTGGTTCGGGCGTAACCGTGACCGGCCGGTACGACGTCATCGTGGTCGGCGGCGGGCACAACGGTCTGGTCGCCGCGGCGTACCTGGCCCGCGCCGGGCGCCGGGTGCTCGTCTGCGAACGTCGCGACGTGGTCGGTGGGGCCGCGATATCGGAGCACCCGTTCGGCCCGGAGTTCACGGTCACGGCTCTGTCCTATGTGGTCAGCCTGCTACCGGCGGCGCTCGTGCGCGACCTGCGCCTGGTCGAGCACGGTTACCACGTCTACGAGCAGGGTCCGTATTTCGCCCCCCGCCGCGACGGGCGCTACCTGCAGCTCGCCGACGACCCGCGGCGCCGCCGGGAAGAGATCTCCAAGTTCGCTCCGGCCGACGCGGACGCGTACGAGCGGTGGGTGCACTGGCTGCGCCGGCTGGGCCGGCTGGTCGGGCCGCTGCTGACCGAGATCCCACCCCGGCTCGGCTCACGGCGGGCTCGTGACCTGGCCGGCCAGGCGGCGTTGCTGTCCCGGCTGCGCGGGGTCGACGTGCGCGCCGCGTTCGACCTGACCCGGCTGTTCACGGCCAGCGTGGCCGACCTGGTCGAGGAGCGCTTCACCTCCGACGCGATGCGGGGGGTGCTCAGCGTCTCCGGCGTGATCGGCAGCTGGGCCGGCCCGCGCAGCGCCGGCACCGCCTATGTCACGTTGCACCACCACATCGGCGAGACCGATGGCCACGCCGCGGCGTGGGGTTTCCCGCGCGGCGGCATGGGCGCGGTGACGAAGGCCATCGCGGCCGCGGCCCGGGCGTTCGGGGCCGAGATCCGCACCGGCGCGGCGGTGGCCCGCATCGACGTGCGCGGCGGCCGGACCACCGGTGTGACCCTGGCCGACGGCGTGCAGCTGCGCGCTCCCGTCGTGGTGACGACGGCCCACCCGAAGCTGTCGTTCCTGCAGCTGGTCGAGCGCGACCAGCTGCCGGCCGACTTCGTCGCCGACATCGAGTCGTGGCAGACCCGGTCCGGCACGGTCAAGGTGAACTACGCCGTCGACCGGTTGCCGGTCTTCACCAGCCACCCGGCCTTCGACCCCACCGTCCACGGTGGAACGATCGTGCTGGCCGAGTCGCTGGACGACCTGGAGCACGCCTATCAGGAGGCGGTGGCCGGCCAGCCGTCCACGCTGCCCTTCGCCGATGTCTGCATCCCCAGCGTCCTCGACCCGTCCCTGGCTCCGGAAGGCCACCACGTGGTCAGCATGTTCAGCCAATGGGTGCCCTACGGGTACGCGGAAGCACCGCACGAAGCCGAGCTCACCGCGTACGCCGATCGCCTCACCGCCCGGATGGACGCGGTGGCGCCCGGCTTCACCGATTCGATCATCGGCCGGCAGGTGATCGGGCCGCACCGGATGCAGGTCGAGTACGGGCTGGTGGGCGGCAACATCTTCCACGGTGAGCTGAGCCCGGGGCAGCTGTTCCACTGCCGCCCGGCGGCCGGCTATGCCGACCTGCGTACCCCCATCCGCGGGCTCTACCAGGCCGGCAGCGCCAACCACGGTGGCGGTGGTGTGACCGGCATTCCCGGACGCAACGTGGTCCGGCAGATCCTGCGCGACACCCGTACGCTGGCCGCCCGGGTGTTGTCACGGCGGACGGTCTGACCGGTTACGTTCGCTCCGGTCACCTGACACGATGAGCCGGTTGGGCGCCGACACGGGAGGGAGCCGGGCCATGACGACGGACTGGGTGGAGGAGCCGCGGACCGGTTGGATCAGCCGGTTGCTCGTGCCGCGCGAGCCCGGCCGGGCCAGCTCGCTCACCCTCGGCATCGCGACGCTGGCCACGGCGGCCTTCGTGGCGTCGGTCGTGCTGGACTGGCGTGTCGTCACCGTGGACCTGACCGCCGCGGGGGGCTCGAACCAGTCCGGCACCACCACGGCGGTCTTCCGGGCCAGCGTCGGCGACGCGACGTCGCTCAGCTCCGCCTACCTGCTCGGCATGGTGGCGCTGCTCGGGCTCGTCGGGGCGGCCGCCGGTCGGGCCGAGCTCGCGGTGCGGATGCGCCACGCCGCCTCCGGGGTCGGCGTCGGCCTGCTCGGCCTGGTCTTCGCCGTGTTCTTCCGGCAGGCCGACCTGGAGACCGCGCTCGGCGCCAACTACGGCGGCTTCGTGCCGGAGCTGCCGGACAACGTCAAGAGCGAGGCGGGGCCCGGCAGCCTCTTCGCCGCGGCGGCGGTGGCCCTGGCCACGGCCGCGGTGTGGACGGCCGCCCGGGCGGCGATGCGCGAGGGGCTGCCGGCGCGCGGGGAGCCGGGGGACGAGGCTGACGAGACCCCTATCGATCACCCCTATTCGGGGATGGGCGGCGGCTTCGCGATGTCGGTGCAACCGGCGGGCGCCCTTGACCTCACCGTCACCCCGGACGGGACATCCCGCCGATTACTGCAATGAGCGGGATCGGCCCGGCCGGTAGGCTCGACGACGGTGAGGACCGAGGAGTGTTGCCGTGATTGAGCTACGCCTGTTCCGCGACGATCCCGACGCGGTACGGGCGAGCCAGCGCGCCCGAGGTGAGCCGGAGGCCGCGGTCGACGCCGTGCTGCAGGCCGACGAGGAGCGCCGCAGCTGCCGGCAGCGGTTCGAGGCGCTGCGCGCCGAACAGAAGCAGCTCTCCAAGGGAATGCCGGCCGCGCGCGGGGAGGATCGGGAGCGGCTGCTCGCCCGTACCAAGGAACTCGCGGTCGAGGTGAAGGCGGCCGAGGCTGCCGCCACCCGGGCCGAGCAGGCCCTGCGGGCGGCGCACCTGGCCGTGCCCAACGTGGTCGAGCCGGGCGTGCCCGAGGGCGGCGAGGACGACTATCGGGTGCTGCGCGAGGTCGGCGATCATCCCGACCTGGCCAACCCGCGCGACCACCTCGAGCTCGGCGAGGCGCTGGGTGCGATCGACGTGGAGCGGGGAGCCAAGGTCTCCGGCTCGCGGTTCTACTACCTCACCGGTGTCGGTGCGCTGCTGCAGCTGGGCCTGCTGCAGCTGGCGTTGCAGCAGGCGGTCGAGTTCGGCTTCGTGCCGGTCATCCCGCCGGTGCTGGTCAAGCCGGAGGCGATGGAGGGCACCGGGTTCCTCGGCGCGCACGCGAGCGAGGTCTACCGGCTCGAGGCCGACGACCTCTACCTGGTCGGCACGTCGGAGGTGCCGCTCGCGGCCTACCACAGCGGGGAGATCCTCGACCTGCCACGGGGCGAGCCACGCCGCTATGTCGGTTGGTCGTCGTGCTTCCGGCGCGAGGCCGGCTCGTACGGCAAGGATGTGCGCGGCATCGTGCGGGTGCACCAGTTCGACAAGGTCGAGATGTTCAGCTACTGCCGCCCGGAGGAGGCGGCGCAGGAGCACCTGCGCCTGCTCGCCTGGGAGGAGGAGATGATCGCGAAGGCCGAGGTGCCGTACCGGGTGATCGACGTGGCCGCCGGTGACCTCGGCTCGAGCGCGGCGCGCAAGTACGACTGCGAGGCGTGGGTGCCGTCGCAGGGCCGCTACCGCGAGATCACCTCGACCTCGAACTGCACCACGTTCCAGGCCCGCCGTCTCAACGTGCGTTACCGGGGCGAGGACGGCCGCCCCCAGGTCGCCGCCACGCTCAACGGCACCCTGGCGACCACGCGCTGGATCGTGGCGATCCTGGAGAACCACCAGCGCCCGGACGGCTCGGTGACCGTACCCAAGGCCCTGCAGCCCTTCCTCGGCGGCCGCGACGTCTTCTAACGTGCGCCGACCATGCGCGTATCCGCTTGGCCGGCGGCGTGTCGCCGGCAACAGCTTGTGATCGACCGGTCGGGAGTGGGTTGGCCGGTGTAGTGTTGTCGGCCCGGTCAAGGGCCGGGGCCCGTGCTGAGGAGGGCCCACGATGGCCAGTTTCACCGCCCCGCTGCCCAGGCTCGTCGCCACCGACCTGGACGGCACGCTGGTGCGCAGCGACGAGACGGTGAGCGACTACTCGACGCGGGTGCTGCGCAAAGTACGCGAAGCGGGTATTCCGGTGGCGGCGGTGACCGGCCGCGGCGCGCGCCTCATCGAACTGTGCCGGCGCGACCTGCCCGAGGCGGACTTCTTCGTGCTCGCCCAGGGCGCCTACGTGCTCGACCACCGCGACCCGGACCAGTGCCGGGTGCTGCACCGCCGGCAGATCTCCGGCGCCGACCTCACCGACGCGTTGGCCCGGCTGGAGCGGGCGGTCGGGCCGCTCGCGGTGCTGGTCGAGGTGCTCGAGGAGCCCCGGGCGCCGCTGTGGGGCGATGCCCACGTGGTGTGGCCCTACCCCGAGTGGATCCCGTACGACCGGATCGAGGCGCTGGCCGGGCCGGCGTACAAGGGATTCGCGCGCGCCGAGGGGATGACCGCGGACGAGCTGCTTGTCATCGCCCGGGAGGTGATTCCGGTCGAGCTGGCCACACCGACCCAGGCTGGGCTGGGGTACGTGGAGCTGACCGCCCCCGGTGTCGACAAGGGCAGCGGCCTCGCCGTGGTCGCCGCTGAGCTGGGCATTGTCGCCGAAGATGTGCTCGTCTTCGGCGATATGCCCAACGACGTGCCGATGTTCAGGTGGGCCGGCTGGCGGCGGGTGGCGGTGGCGAACGCGCACCCGGAGGTGCTGGCGCTCGCCGACGAGGTGACCGCGAGCAACGACGCCGACGGGGTCGCCGCCTGGCTCGAGGCGATGCTCTCCGGGTGACGCTGGACGTTGTTCTTCCCGGCGGCCGGTACCGCGGCGCGGGGCGTCGTCAGAGGTACTGGCCGGTACGCCCGCTGTGCTCGGACGGCTGCTGCGACTGGCCACTCGCGCCGGCGCCGGGGATCATCCCCGGTGGGAAGCCGGACGGCCCAACCGGCAGGGCCGGCCGTCCGCCGCGCATCTGCTCCAGCTGCAACCGGGCCGCCATCTGCTGCGCCATCAGGGCCGCCTGGATGCCGTGGAACAGGCCCTCCAACCACCCCACCAACTGGGCCTGCGCGATCCGCAACTCGGCTTCGCTCGGCGTGTTGCCGGCCTCGAACGGCAGCGAGAGCCGGTCCAGCTCCTCCACCAGCTCGGGCGCGAGACCATCCTCAAGCTCCACGATCGACCGCCGGTGGATCTCGGTGAGTCGTTGCCGACCGGCCTCGTCGAGCGGCGCCGCCCGTACCTCTTCCAGCAGCTGTTTGATCATGCTACCAATACGCATGACCTTGGCCGGCTGTTCGATGAGGCGCGAGGGATCCTCGCCATCGGAGGGGTCGTCGCTATTCCCGGTCTCGACCGTGCCGATCGGTCGGCCGTCCGGGCCGACCACGACCACCGTGCCCGACGACTGGTTCGGCCGTTCCTGGCCCTCTGCGGACTCACTCATCAGTTCGATCCTCCCGATAACGGTGCCGGTTCTCAAAGCTAGCGACAGAAACCACGATCAGGTTCCCTCACGATAACGTCGGCCGATGAAGCGTGATCCCCGTGCCGTGCTGACCCGGGCCGCGGTGCCGCCGGACCGGATCGTCGCCTATGGGGACCACCCCGATCAGATCGCCGATCTTCGCCTACCGGCCGGCCCACCGGCCGGCCCGCTGGTGCTGTTCTTCCACGGCGGATTCTGGCGCCACGCCTATGACCGCGCGCACGTGGGGCCGCTCTCGGCTGCCCTCGCCGCGCACGGCTACCCGGTTGCCACGGTGGAGTATCGGCGCACGGGCGCGCCGGGTGGTGGGTGGCCGGGCACATTCGACGATGTCGCCGCCGCCGTGGCTCAGGTACCCCGCCTGGTACGCGGGCCAACCTCCGAACCGGCGCCGGCACCGTTCCTGCTCGCCGGCCACTCCGCCGGTGGGCAGCTGGCGCTGTGGGCCGCGGCGCAGGTGCCCGCGGGAGGCGGCGGCGGGCTGGCCGGCGTCCTCGCCCTGGCCCCCGTGACCGACCTGCGCCGGGCGTACCAGCTCGACCTCGACCGGGGCGCGGTGGCCGAACTCCTCGGCGGCGGTCCGGACCGCTTTCCCGAGCGTTACCTCGCGGCCGACCCGACCGAACTGCTGCCGGTGCGTACGCCGATCGCACTGGTGCACGGCGATGAAGACCGGCAGGTGCCGGTGGCGTTCTCGCGTGACTTCGCCGCGGCGGCCCGCGCGGCGGGCGACCAGGTGTGGCTCCGCGAGCTGTCTGGTGTGGAACACTTTGGCCTCATCGACCCCGAATCCGCGGCCTGGCCGGCTGTCCTGGCGGCGCTCGCCGCGCTGACCGGGCCGCGGGCGGACGTTGACGGTGGATAGGTTTCGCGGTACAACCCGGATGGGAGCGGCGCGATCCTGCCTGCTCAGGGGCCATCACAGCACGGGAGGCTGTCTCAGCCGGGGCTGCCTCACCATCGAGACTCTCCGCCAACGGGGGCAGTCGCACCAGGGGAGGCGGCGTCAGCACGGGAGGTCGCTGTGTCCACATTGAACCGCCGACAAGTGCTCAGAATAATGGGAACCCTGGCCGCGGCCGGGGCAACCGGGGCGGCCAGCGGTTGTGCGGCACCGGCCAACTCGCAGCCGATTGAGAACCTGTCCAAGGAACGGGTCAAGCTCGGGCTCCTGGCTCCGGCCACCGGACCCTACGCCGGTATTGGCAAGGACATCACGCTCGGCTTCGGGCTCTTCCTCGACGCGCACCGGGAGATCCTGGGAAGCCACCCGGTCGACCTCCTCGTCGAGGACGAGGGGGCCACGCCGGCCTCGGCCCGAGCCGCCGCCGATGTGTTGCTCAAGCATGGGGTCGTGGCCATCGCCGGGGTGGCCAGCCCGGCGGCGCTGACCGCCATCCGGGACACGATCGAGAAGGCGCGGGTGCCGGTGGTGAGCGCCAACGGGTCACCCAGCTCGCTCGGCAGCGCCGCGTACATCTGGCGCGCGTCCTATGTGGACGGCGAGGCCGGCCGAGCGCTGGCGCCCTACGCTGCGGCCAAGTACGAGCGGGCGTTCGTGCTCTTTGACGACACCAACACCGCGCAGGACGAGGCGAAAGCGTTCCGCCAAGGCTTCACCGCCGGCGGTGGCAACATCGTCGGCGACGTGCGCGCCGCCGGCGCGTTCAAACCACGCCTGGCCGACGCGCGCGCGTCCGGCGCCGATGTGCTGTTCTGCGCGTACGCCGGCGAACCGGCCTGGCAGCTGCTCACCGCCTACCGCGACGCGGAGCTGTCGATGCCACTCATCGGGCCGGGCAGCCTGACCGAGACGCCACGACTGGTGAACCTGCTCGATGACGGCGGCAAGCTGCCCGAGCGGGTGTTCACCGCGATGAACTACGCCCCCGACCTCGACAACGACGCGAACCGGCGGTTCGCCTCGGCCTACTTCAGCGCCAACGGCATCCAGCCCACGGCGTACGCGATGGCCGCGTACGACACGGCCGCGATCCTCGACACCGTGCTGCGTTTCATCGGCGACGACGTCACGCCGGCCGCGCTCAACCGCGCGCTCGGCCAGCTGGGCCAGGTGGACAGCCCGCGGGGCGCCTGGGCCTTCACCGCGAACCGGACGCCGCAGCAGAAGTGGTACCTGCGCGAGCTGCGCCTGGACGGTCAGCTGCCGGCCAACCTCATCGCCACCGACCTCGAGACGCTGAGCTGATTGGTCCAGGCCATGAAAGGACGGGCACCGTATTAACGCGGGCGCGTTAATACGGTGCCCGTCCTTTCAACGGGCGACGGCGAAGACGGACTGGCCGAACGGAGTGGGCAGCCGCCCGTCCGCCAAGCGGGCCAGCGGCACCACGGTGCGGTCGTAGACCCGCAGCAGCGCACCGTTGCGCGGGGTGAGCCCGAGCGCTTTCACGGTGACGTACCAGGCCAGCAGGCCCACCGGGTTGACGTAGCGCAGCTGCTCCACCGTCAGGCCGGCGGCGACGAGGGCGGCCCGCAGGGTGGCCCGGGTGTAGCGGCGCTGATGGCCCACCGCCCGGTCGAAGCGGCCCAGCGCCGAGGGGAACGCCGGCACCAGCAGCACGACCGGCGCGCCCGGGCGCACCAGCGCCGCCATGTCGCGCAGCGCCCCGACGTCGTCGGGGATGTGCTCCAACACGTTGTAGGCGACCACCGCGCTGTGCCGGTGGGCCGGCGCGGGCGCTGTCGGGTCGAGCGGCAGCAGCAGCCGGCGCGGC
>JBLNGJ010000508.1:0-3425 GCA_050264675.1 Micromonosporaceae bacterium | reverse complement strand
GTGGCGAAGAAGGAGCCGGAGGCGACGCCGGCGAGCGCGGTGGTGGACCAGAAGGTGGTGGCCGAGCTGGTCGCCCGGGCCCGCGCCGAGGGGGTGAGCCTGACCGGTGAGGGCGGGCTGTTGCAGCAGCTGACGAAGCTGGTGCTCGAGTCCTCCCTGGAAGGGGAGATGGACGCCCACCTCGGCTACGGCAAGCACGACCCGGCCGGCCGCACCGGCGGTAACTCCCGCAACGGCCGCCGAGCCAAGACCGTGGTCACCGAGGTCGGCCCGGTCGACATTGAGGTGCCCCGTGACCGGGACGGCTCGTTCGAGCCGGTCATCGTGCGCAAGCGGCAGCGGCGCCTGGACGGGGTGGACGGCATCGTGCTGTCCCTGTCGGCGAAGGGCCTGACCACCGGGGAGATCTCGGCCCACCTGGCCGAGGTGTACGGCGCGAGCGTGTCCAAGGACACCATCTCGGCGATCACTGACCGGGTCGTCGAGAGCATGGCGGAGTGGCAGTCCCGTCCGCTGGATCCGGTGTACCCGGTGGTGTTCGTGGATGCGCTCCGGGTCAAGATCCGTGACGGGAACGTGGTCAACCGTTGCTCCTATGTCAAGCCGCCGCCTGGGAAACGGTCGTGTTGCTCGTGTCGGCCTGTCGCAGAATCCCGTAGACGCGTCGAGCGATCTTGCGTTTGAGCACTCGGATAGCTTCCATGGTTGTGTCGCCGCCTGCTCGTCGGCGCTGGTAGTACTCGCGGCCAGGCCCTTGAAGGCGGGTTTGAGTGATGGCGATGCGGTGGAAGGCGGCGTTGAGTTGTCGGTTGCCTCCGCGCGCCAGGCGGTGTCTGGTCCGTTGGCCGGACGAGGCGGGGATGGGGGCGACCCCGGCGTGGGCGGCGTAGCAGTCCGCGGAGCGGAATCGTTGTGCGCCTGCGGTTTCAGCGAGGATCTTGGCTGCTGACAGTACGCCGCATCCGGGGACGGTGAGCAGGTTCGGGCCGAGTCGCCGTACCCGCTCGGCCAATTCTCGTTGGAGATCGTCGATGCGCTTGGTGAGGGTGCGGATCTCAGCGAGCTCCTCTCGGGTGAGGGCGAGCAGCAGTTTCATGCCGGCCGTGCGGGCGGCAGCGAGTCGGGTGGGGTGTGCTACCCGGCGGATCAGTTGGTCGATGTTGGCCAGGGAACGTAAGGCACGCTCGGGCACCGCCAGCTCGGGGTCCAGTTCGTGTAGCCGCCATCGCATCCGGTTGATGATCTCGGTGCGACGGGCGACGAGGCCGTCGCGGAAGTCCACGAGCAGCTTCAACTCTCGCGACTGTTGATCGTGCGAGGCGACGGGCAGATCCGGCTCCCGGATCGCGACCCGCGCCACCGCGAGGGCGTCGATGGGATCCGACTTGCCCGGCGTGCGAACGCTGGTCCGCGATCCCGCCATCAGGCCCCGGCCAGATTCAGCGTTTTCCTGTGGCCTAGCCGACCGGGAAGCATACTCGGTTGGAAGGCGATGGCGTGCCGCGGTCATTCGCTGATCAGCTACGGGGGACGACATGACGATGCTTCAGACTGGTCCGCTCACCGATGCGGTTCGGGCGTGGGAGGACGACCCCGGACCACCGCCATCGACCCGAATTCCGATCTTTCGCCCCCGGCCGGATCTGGCGCGAACGCCACTGCCGGTCGATATCGCGACCGCCGCACCCACACCGGATTCCGACCAGCCCGGCACTCCCGAGTTCCGTTACTGGAACTTGGCGGAGTCGCTGCGCCGGGCGGCCGACCTGTGGGGTCAGCTCATTCCCCCGGACGCGACCTGGCACCCCACCGTCGGACCGGTGTTGACGGCCACGCTCGACGACGGGGACGACCTCAACGCCTATTACGACCGGGCGGGGTTGCGGTTCTTCCACCACACGGTCGCTGGTGTGACGGTCTACTCCGGCGAGAGTCCTGATGTGGTCTGTCACGAGGCAGGTCACGCCGTCCTCGACGCATTGCAGCCCCACCTGTGGGACGTCGCCAGCGCGGAGGCCGCCGCCTTCCACGAGTCGTTCGCGGACATCAGTGCCGTCTTGTCGGGACTGCAGCTCGAGTCCCTGCGGGTGGAGATGATCGCCGAGACCCACGGGCAGATCGCGCGGTCATCGCAGATTTCCCGTCTGGCCGAGCAGTTGGGGTGGGCGATCCGGCAGATCTCGCCCAACGCGGTCGAGCCGGACTGCCTGCGCAACGCGGCCAACCGCTTCTTCTACCGCGACTCGGCCGAGTTGCCACCCTCGGCGCCGGCCAGTGAGTTGTCCAGTGAGCCGCACTCGTTCTCGCGGGTCTTCACCGGGGCCGCACTGCGGGCGCTCAGCGGCATATTCCACAAGCAAACGCGCCATGACCCGGACGCGCTGCGCCAAGCCAGCCTCGATCTCGGTCGCTTGCTGGCGGCCGGAGTCCAGTCCGCGCCGGTCGTGCCCTCCTATTACGCACAGGTCGCGGCCCACATGCTGCTGGCCGACCAGACACTGCTCTCGGGCCGCTACGGGCGGCCACTACGGGCCGCCTTCGTCCGACACGGAATCCTGTCGCCCGCCACGGCCACCAGCCTTACCCCGCAGGTACTGGCACCGCACGTTCGAGTGATCGGCGAGACTCGCCCGACGCTCGGGGCACTGTCCACAATGACCGTACCGGGGGTAACGTACGGCCTCACCCAGCCGTTCGAAGTACACATACCGACGAACGAGGGTCGCTTCGCCGTGGCCGGGGCATCGACCGACACCGGGTCGCTGTCCGCGGCTGAGGGCGAACGGACGGCCATGTCGTTCGTGGAGGATCTCTTCCGTCAAGGGCGCGTCGCCGTCATCGAGGAGTACCTCACCGACAGCTCCTCGGTCGTGGCGGAGCCGCGGCTGTACACCCACGAGATCGCTCCACGCGATGGTCGGTTGATGCTCGTCCGTCGCCTCTTCGACTGATCGGGCGGGTTCCGGTAAATCATGGGAACCAACGAACCCGACGCCGGCGAGCCCACCGCTCGTGAGCCCGCCCCAGTGCCATCGCACTCTACCGACGAGACCGCACCGGAGCAGGCTCTGAGCGAGCAAGACGAGGAGCGGCTCATCGAGGAGCTCGTCAGCCGGGGCGAGGCGGTACCTGAGGGCACCGAACTGCCGCCCGGCGCCACCCACGAGATTGTGCGCGACGACCAGGGTCGGCGCCACCTTCGCCGCAAACGGTTCTCGGCGTTGTGACCCGCCATCCCGGTGCGACGCCTGCTGCCCATTTCTCGGCACAGATGAGGATTAGATACAGCCCACGGCCGCGTCGGTACCGGATGGCAGCCGCGGCTGTGAGTTGACCAGTGGGCGAACGATGTCGGCTGCCTTCAGTTGTTCGACCAGATCCTGCTGTTGTGGGTCGTCGGCAGACTTCTCCAGGTCGCCCGCGAC
>JBLNGJ010000507.1:0-10555 GCA_050264675.1 Micromonosporaceae bacterium | reverse complement strand
GTCATCTGCTGACCCACACGGCCGGGCTGCCCCAGATGTTGCGCGCCTCGCGCGCGTACAAGCCGATTCTGGGGGAGGCCGTGCCGTTTGGATCGCGGGTGCCTACGCTCGCCGAGTTCTACCGTGGCCGTCTCCGTCTGGTGGCCGAGCCCGGCACTGTGCTCACGTACAGCAACCACGGTTTTGGCACACTCGGCCAGGTCGTCCAGGACGTGTCGGGCGAGCCACTGCACCGGTACTTCCGCGAGAACCTCTTCGAGCCACTCGGCATGGCCGACACCGACCTGGTGAGATCCGAACGGATCGCGTCGCGCCTGGCGACTGGGTACCGGCTGGGCAGGGGCGGTCCGCAACCGGCGACCGACTGGGACACGGTGCCGTTGGGCGCGGGAGCGATCTACTCCACCACCCGGGACATGGCGCGGTACGTCGCAGCGCTGCTCGACGGCGGCAGGGGCGAGTACGGCTCGATCCTCGCAACGGAGACGCTCGCGAGCATGTATGCGCCCCATTACCAGCCCGATCCTCGCCTGCCGGGCGTCGGGCTCGCGTTCTTCCGCCACGTCGCCGGTGGACATCTCCTGATAGCTCACGACGGGTTGGGTCCGGGCTTTGGCTCCGCCATGTGCCTGGCTCCCGACGACGGTATCGGTGTCGTGGGGTTCACCAACGGAGCCGTGAACGCCAAGGCGTGGCTGGAATCCGAGGTGGGCCGGCTGCTGAGGGCACTCCTCGGCGTCCGGGACGACGTGATCCGGACCGATGTCCCCCACCACCCGGAGCTCTGGCCCGACCTGTGCGGCTGGTACGCGTTGCGCGGCTCGCTGCGGGATGTGCAGAGGTGGTTGCTCGCCGGCGCGGACGTGTTCGTCCGACGCGATCAGTTGATGCTTCGAGCGGTGAGCCCGCTCCCCGCGGCGAACCAATGCCTTCTACTGCATCCCGACCACCAGGACCCCTATGTGTTCCGGATCGACCTGTCCGCGCTCGGGCTCGGCACCGGTCGGGTCGTGTTCAGCCGTGAGCCCGGTCCGGCGGCGACGTCCTTGCATCTCGACATCGCGTCGCTGTTTCCGCTGTCGTTCGACCGGCGCTCAACGGCGAGAAACCCGAGACGATGGGCCGCCGGCGTACTCGGTGCGGTTGCCGTGACCACCGCGGCGACGGCCGCTCGGCGGCACCGGCCCAGGAAGGGGTGAGGACATGGGCGTCACGACCGACCCGAGAACCGAGCTGTGGCGTCTGAGCGTCACCGAGCTGGCCCAGGCGATCAGATCGAAGCGGATATCCAGCGCTGAGGTCGTCGAGGCGCACCTGCGGCGGATCGAGGCGGTCAACCCGTCGGTCAATGCCGTGGTCATCGTCCTGGGCGAACAGGCCCTGGAGGCGGCTGCGGCGGCGGACCGGGTAACCGCCGGGGGCGGTGATCTGGCGCGCTTGCATGGCGTGCCCTTCACGGTGAAAGCAAACATCGATGTCGTCGGCACACCGACCACATACGGTTTCAAGGCGCTGGCGGGCGCTTATCCAAGTCAAGACGCCCCGGTCGTTGCGCGGATGCGGGCGGCCGGCGCGATTCCCATCGGCCGCACGAACCTTCCCAGCGGCGCGGTCCGCTGGCACTGCGAGAGCGAGCTGTGGGGAGCGACTATGAACCCCTGGGACCGCTCCCGCACCCCCGGTGCCTCCAGCGCCGGCGAAGCCGTCGCGATCTCGACCGGCATGAGCCCGTTGGGGCTTGGCAGTGACGGTCTGGGGTCACTGCGCCATCCGGCTCAATGCTGCGGTGTTAGCGCTCTGAAGCCCACACTGGGGCGCGTCCCGCACGCGACGACCATCGATCCGGAGTACGCGCCGGTAGGCGTGCAGTTGACGTCCGTCTACGGTCCCCTGGCGAGGCGGGTCGCCGACCTCCGAACGGCTCTGGCGATCATCGCCGGACCGACCTGGCGCGACCCGTGGACGGTACCGGCGCCGCTGCATGGACCTGAGCTCGCGAAACCGATCCGAGTGGCCCTCGTCGTCCACCCGGCGGGCCAGGGCACGGCCGAACAGGTACAGCAGGGCGTAAGGAAGGCGGCGGCGGCGCTGCAGGACGCGGGCTACGCCATCGACGAGATCGAGCCACCGTCGATCGACGCGGCGGCGCACGCGCTGCTGGTCATGCTCAGTACTCCTGGCATTCGACGGGGGTGGCAGGAGTTCGGGTCGCCGTTGGCGCCGGCCGACACGCAGCGGTTCATGTCGGCGTTCTTCGAAGCGGCCGGCGATCCGGACGTGACGGCGGGGGAGCTAGCCTTCATGACCCGGCAGTCGGTGCTGCGGGCCTGGGGGGAGTTCCAGCAGACCCACCCCCTGATCGTCGGCCCCATCTGCACCGAGTTGGCCGGTGAGGCGGGCACCGATCTGCAGCCCGGCCAGGTGGCCCAGACCATCCACAGCATGCGCATGGCGATGGCCGTCAACGCGCTCGGGCTGCCCGCGGTCGCGCTTCCGGTAGGCATCGGCGACGGTCTGCCTCAGGCGGTGCAGATCATCGGCCCTCGGTACCGCGAGGACCTGTGCCTCGACGCCGCGGAGGCGATCGAGGACCGACTCGGCATCATCACGCCGATCGAGCCCAGGTGAGGCGGAGCACGATGAGTACGCCGATCGACCGGCTCAGCACGTTGGATGAGTTCGTGTTTCGGGTCAGTGCGCGCTGGCCGCAGCACATTGGCGCGCTGGCGATCCTCGACGGGGCGAGCCTGCTGGAGCCATCTGGTCGCTTCCGCATTGAGCCGGTGCTCGAGACGATCGGGTCCCGGCTGCACCTCGTCCCCCGGTTCCGACAGGTCGTCCATGTTCCGGGGCGGTGGCTCGGCCGGCCGCTCTGGGCGGACGCCCATCATTTCGACCTAACCGAGCACATCCGGGTCCACCCGCTTTCCGCCGGCAGCGACGAGGCGGAACTCCTCTCGGCCGTCGAGCGACTGCGAAGCGAGCCCATGGACCCGTCGCGCCCGCTGTGGCAGATGTGGTTCCTGACCGGACTCTCCGAGGGACGGGTCGCGCTGTTCGTGAGGCTGCACCATGCGATCGCGGACGGCATGGCCGCGATGACCGCGGTCGCGTCACTCCTCGACACAAGTCCCGACCCGGCCCCAGCAAGCGCCCCGGCCTGGACGCCAGCGTCGAGGCCCGCGGCCCGTGAACTGCTCGCCGACAGCATCCAGCGTCATGCCCGCAGCGTTGCGCGTACGTTGTCGGCCCTCATCGGTCCGCGGACCACTCTGCGCAACCTGCGCGCGGCGTGGCCCGCCCTGCGGGAGCTGCTCGCCGAGACGCCGGCGACCGAGACCAGCCTCGACCGGATGGTCGGTCCCCACCGCGAACTGGCCCTGATCCGAACGACCCTCGATGCGGTCAAGAGGGTCGGGCACGCCCACGGCGCGACGGTCAACGACGTGCTCCTGGTCGCCACGGCCGGCGGTCTGCGCACGCTCCTGCGCAGCCGTGGCGAGCCGGTCGAGGCCACCACGGTGCGGATCTACGTACCCGTCTCGTTGCGTCGCGGCGGCCGCGGGCCACAGCAGGGCAACCTGATCGCCCAGATGGCAGTGCCGCTGCCGCTGGCGATAGCGCAGGCCGGGGTACGACTGCGACGGACGGCCACCGAGACCGCGACGAGGAAGGCGCGGACCCGTACCTCGCTGGGGACGCTGCTGCGCGGCCGGATCGCGAGGCGGCTCATGCTGATGGCCGTGATGCGCCAACGCGTCAACGCGACCAGTGCGAGCATCCCCGGTCCCACGGAACCGCTCTATCTCGCCGGCGCCCGGGTGCTGGAGGTGTATCCGGTGCTGCCCCTCGTCGCCAACGAACCTCTCGGTGTCGGTGCACTGTCGTACGCGGGCGCGTTCACCATCGGCATCATCGCGGACCGGGACGCCTTCCCCGACCTCGACGTGCTCGTGGCGGGCATGCGCGACGACCTTGACGCCCTCGGCGTCCCGACCGCTCCCGATCCGCTCGTGGTGTCCGAACGGAGATGATGACGATGACAACGTCAAAGAATGCGAGGGTTCGGCCCGGCACGACGGCGATCCGCGACGTGTCCCTGTTCGTCGACGTCGTCGGACACGGGCCCCCGTTGCTGCTCATGCACGGCGGGCCCAGCGCCGATCACTACACGATGCTGCCGTTTCGCCAGTTGGCCGACCGGTTCACCGTGATCTTCTACGACCACCGCTGCAATGGCCGCTCGACCGGAGCGCCCGTGGAGTCCATGACCTGGCAGAACCTCACTGCGGATGCCGACGCGCTGCGGGCGGAGCTCGGCTTCGAACGATGGGCCGTGCTCGGCCATTCGTTCGGCGGCCAGGTGGCGCTGGAGTACGCGCTGCGCTACCCCGACAGGCTGTCGCACCTCGTACTGCTCGATACCAGCGGGGACAGCCGGTGGTCCCAGCAGAACGCGCCCGAGGTACTCGCCAAGCGCGGCTACAGCCCCAAGAAGGTGGAGTTGGTCCGGCGCTGGTTCAACGGCGAGTACCGGTCGTGGGAGTGGTACCCGATCTTCACGCGGATCGCTGGCGCGTACCAGTACGACAACAGCTTCAGGCTGCTGGTACGCCAGCTGAGGGAAGGAGCCTGGCGCGCGAAGATCCGGCCGGAGGCGGCGATCTTCGCCAACGCCCACCTGATCAAGGGCTGGACCGTGATGGACCGCCTCGGCGAGATCACCGCGCCGACATTGGTGATGGCGGGGCAGGACGACTTCGTCTTCCCGCCGGAGTGCCAGCGACTGCTGGCGGCGGGGATCCCGGACGCACACCTGCTGATCATCGAGCGAGCCGGCCATAACCCGCACGAGGAGCGGCCGGCCGAGGTCATGCAGGCGGTGACGGAGTTCCTCTCGTAGAGGTTCGCCGACCGCCGGCCGGCTCACCCCAGTAGCGCTGTGGGGCCAGTCGCGCGTCCCGGTATATCACCCGTCCGGACGCCACGCTCGTAGAAATTCGCGCAGCCACCCAGCGAACAGGACGTACCGATGATCACCGCAGGCAAGGACGAACTCAGCCGGGCTGCGGGTTCAGCTTTGACGCCCACACCCCGGACGGGATCATCGTTGAGATCCGGGTCATCGACGTTTACAACCCAACTACCGGCGAGCTGCGCTCAGGCGGCACCGAAGATGTGGCCATGTGGACGATCGACACCGCGTACGACGAGGAGGAGTTCTTCGTCCGCCACATCTACTTCGCGGGTACCGAGGGCAAGCCGGACGCGCTCGACCGGTACGCCCGGCTCCGTAAGGTTCTGCGGGCGGACGTCGATGAGATCGCCTGGGCGACGCTGTACCAGACGCGCTCCGTCCATTCCCAAGACCCGCGTCGGCAAGAGCGCGGTCAAGGTCATCAACCATTACGGCGACGAGGTCCTCAGGGTCTACGAGTGGCGGGGCCAACACGATACCGATTCGTCGGTACCGCTACCGGGGTCAGAACGTCCCGACACCCTGGACAGAACCACCACACCAGCAGCCGCATGGCGGCCAAACTCGTGGAGCCGGATGCGGGGAGACTCGCACGTCCGGTTCGGGATGCGGCCCGCGGAAACGGACCGGCCGAAAGGCCGAAACCGCGCGGGCCGCCCCCCAGTACGCCATCGCCAACAACCTGGCCCACCCCGCAACGTCTACCCCACCTCACCGCCCTTGCCCCGGCCAACCTCCACGCCACCATCGACGCCATGCACGCCAGCCAGTCCCACAACCCAACCAGTGCCGCCGCCGACACAAGAAACCAACCTCGTCGCCACCTGAATCACCGAACCCGCCGCCCAACGCGCAACCGCCCAGGCACGCCTTCTTCGAAGCCTTCACGTTGACCGGCACCCGGATCTACGTCCTCGCGGTCATCGAGCACGCGACCCGGCGCGTGCGGATCCTAGGCGCCACCGCCCGCCCGACCGCAGCCTGGGTCACCCGGGCCGTACGCAACCTCGCCATGGACCTTCACGAAGCCGGCAGCCGCGCCCGCTACCTCATCCGCGACCGGGACGGCAAATACCCGAAGCTGTTCGACAGAATCCTCGCCGACACCGGCATCAAAGTCCTGCTCACCGGGGTTCGGATGCCGCGGATGAAGCCTACGCGCCGTCGGTCCCTCCGTCGGTCCGCGCCCCGACCCCCGGTCCGTACACAGTGGACTACTGGTCGAAGACGAACCCGCAGGCGGACACCCCGTAGTCGTTGATTGTCTTGTTCGCCGCCACGAAGCCGGCCGGCGGAGCGGTGGTGCTGTCGAAGTTGCTGTCCTTGAGCGCCTGGAAGTACTGCAGCGCCACCTGGAAGGCGGCTTTGATGTTCGCCGGGAGGGTGGAGAGCAGCTGGTCCTTGGCGGCCAGTGTCAGGTTGACCACCGCCTTGAACATGTCCAGCGTCTCGTTCCGCAGGGGAATAAAATGCTTGTTGACCATGACCCCGGACTCGGTTGCGATCTTCTCGGCCAGGGTGCAGTAGTCGGTCGACTTCCCCGTCGCCGCGGTGGGAGGCGGGGCCGACGAGGTCTGGGTGGAGGAGGTCTGGGTGGACCCGCCGGCCGCGGGCGTCGGCGTGTCCTGTTTGCAGCCGGTCGCGACCACGCCGGTCAGCACAGCCACGATGAGCAGCGGCCATCGTTGGGAGATACGGGCGATTGCCATGGCTTGGTCCTTCCTCGCTGTGCTTCAGGCCGATGGTCCGGGGAACCACTCGGCTTCGACAATGCGGTCGGCCGGTCGTCCGGCCGCCTCGGTGGCGGCCGCGACCGCAAGGACGTCCGCCGCCTCGAACACGGACAGGCAGGTCTCCTCGGCGGCGATGACCACCGTGCCGATGTGCCGCGCGTCATCGGTCGACCCGGCCGGTCGCTGCATGGCCGCGACGACCGACCTGACCTCGGCGTCGGGGACGTACCGCTCGACGAGGAAGTACCGGCGACTGCTGGCGGCCACAGTCAAGGAGGCTAGGCAGCCGCCGGGCGACCGGGCATCCGTGAAAACACGGTTCTTTACCCGCCGTCCACCAGCAGGCCCCGCAGTGCCGTCGCGAGTTGGCCGCGCGATCGCACGCCCAGCTTGCGGTACACCGCCGACAGCTGGCTCTCCACGGTTCGGATGGAGATCATGAGTGCCGAGGCAATGTCCCGGTTCGACTCGCCGGCCGCCGCCCGCTCCGCCACCCGACGCTCCGATGTGGTCAGGGCGGAGCCGATCGGAGTCCGCCCACCGATCCGGCCGAGTTCCAGGGTGGTCCGGTTGATCCAGGCTCGGGCCCGCAGGTCGGCGAAGATCGCGGACGCGTCTTCGAGGTCCGTCCGGGCGGCCCGCCGGTGGCCGGCCCGGCGGTGGGCCTGGCCGCGCGCGTGCAGCGTCCGGCCGCGTTCGAGAGGCATCACCAGGGACGTGTCATACACCGCCAGGGCTCGATCGAGCTGGTCGAGGGCCTCGGCGAGGTCGCCCCGGGCGGTCGCCAGCAGACCGCGGCCGCGCCGGGCCATGGCGATCGTCCAGGGCAACGGCTGGCGGGAAGCGGTCGCCTCGAGGCGCTCGGCCAGGACCCGCTCGGCCAGGTCGAGCTCGCCGGCGAGGACGGCGGCCTCGACGAGATCGCCCAGGAACCGGAACTGAGTTGGCAACCGCACCTCGATGGCATCGGCGTGGTCCAGCGCCCGGACCAGGTAGCCCAGGGCGGCGGGCGGGTCCGGGACGGAGATCTCGACGAAGCCCAGCAGCGCGCAGAAGATGACCGCCTCCCACCGGTCTCCGGCGGCCTCCTGCAGGGCCAGCGCCGGTACGGCGACCGCCCGGGCGGCGTCGAGGTCGCCGTCCAGCGCGTGGATACGGCCCATGGCGAGCATCGCCCGCTCCCGCCAACTCTCCGCCCCCTGCGCGACCAGATCCACGCACTCGTTGGCGTAGCGCCGGGCGGCCGGCCAGTCGCCAGCCAGTTGGGTCAGCACGGACAACGTCTGGGCCATCGGCGGTAGCAGGCCGAACTCGCCCCGGTCGACCAGCCGGCGGTACTCGGCCTCGTCCAGTTCCCGCGCCTCGGCCAACCGTCCATAGTGGAACAAGCAGCGCTCGGCGAGCTCCTGGGACCGGCGTGCGACGAACGTGGTCCCGGTTCCGGTACGCAGCGCAAGACCGCGGTCGAGGTCGTCATCCGCGGCCGGCTCGCCCCGCAACAGGCAGTGAAAGGCCCGCTCCAGCAGGGCGCAGGCCAGGTGTTCCGGATCCGGGTGCACCTCCGGGCGTTCCAGGATCTGGGCGGCGGCCTCGGCGCTGCGGTGCCCCCGGACCGGGTCCATGTCGGCCATGCCCGCGATGTACGAGTGGACCGTGGCTTCCATGACGGGATCGCCCTCGGTGTGGTCGAGCGCCGACACCAGCAGCGGCAGCGCCTCGGCCGGCCGCTGCACGTACACGATGTCGCCCAGGGCCAGCAGGGCCCTGGCCCGCACCGTCTCGTCCCGTGTGAGTTCCAGCGCGGCCCGAAGGTCCGCCGTACCGGCATCCGGATCGCCGGCCGCGGTGGCCGCTTCGGCGGCCTCGATCAGCAGCGCCGCCTGCCGCTCGGCGCCCTCGGCGGACCGGGCCGCCCGCTGGATCAGCTGGGCGGCCACGGCCGGCGCCCCGCGGGCCAGCGCCGTTCGACCGGCATCGGCCAGCGCGGTGGCGACCGCGTCATCGCGGCCTTCGACCGTGGCGGCCAGGTGAACGGCCCGCTCGACCGGGTCATCGACCAGTCGGGCCAACGTCCGCCGCAGGGCTCGCCGTTCACCCGGCGTCGCGTCGCCGTACGCCGTCGAGGCGAACAGCGGATGGGCCACCCGGAGGCGCCCGCCCTCGGCGACCACGATCCCCTTCTGGCAGGCGTCGTCGACCGCCCGCCGTCCGCGTTCGCCGAGCGCCCGGGCGATCAGGTCGATCCGTGGGTCCGGCGACATCGCGACCGCGACGACAGCCCGCCGGGCGGCGGCGGTGAGTACGGCCAGATGGTCCCGGACCAGGGGACCGGCCTCCGGTGGTACCGGAAACGGTTCGCCCGGACCCGGTTGCGCGGTACGGGCCAGAAGTGACCGGCTCACCTCGAGGGCCAGGAACGGGTTGCCGTCGCAGGCGCCGTGGACCCGCACCAGCAGCGGCCGTGGAAATGTGGCGCCCAGCCGCTCGTGCAGCAGCCGGCCGAGCGCCCCGACCGTGAGGCCACCCACGTCTACGCGGACCGGTCCCGGCCGGGCGGACGCCAGCGACAGCCCGGAGTCGCCACTGTCCACAAGAGATCGGTGCGGCTCCGTCGCCAGCGGCGTCCGGCGGGCGAGCACGAGGCCGACCGGCTCCGCGACCAGCCGCCGGATGGCGAAGGTCAACGCGTCCTCGCTGGCCCGATCGACCCACTGGGTATCGTCGATGGCCACCAACAACCGGCCGGGCGCGGCCAGCAGCCGCAGCACGTCGGCGACCGCCAGGCCGACCAGGCCGGGCTCGGGTGACCGCGGCGCCGGGTCGGCCAGGCCGAGGGCGACCTCGAGGGCGCGCCGGCGTGGATCCGGCAGACCGGCCAGCACCGCGACCACGGGCGGTTGGTCGAACAGCGCCGTCAGTACCACGAACGCGATGTCCCGCTCGGCCGGGCTGGCCCGCCACACCATCAGCCGGTCGCCCCGGGCCCGCGCCAGATCGACCGCGCACGACCACAAGGTGGTCTTCCCGATCCCGGCCACGCCCTCGATGCGCAGGACGCCGGGCCGGTCCGCGTCGAGCCACGACCCGATGGCCTCGCGCTCGGCCTCCCGGCCCACCACCGCCGTCGCCATCGCCCACCCTCCTGCGCCGGTGAGCCCCGATGCCGGCCGGCTCTGGGGTGTTGCCGGGTTGGTCTGGCTGATCGATGGTAGCGGCTCGTCGGGGCTGAGGGTCTACCCCAGCCGGGTCAGGCCTGGCATACCAGCCGGCCGGCGCGGATGGTCGCCACCACGCGCCGGTGGTCCGGGTCCGCCAGCACCTAGTCCAGACCGCCGGCGAGCAGCACGAGGTCGGGCGGCTGCCCGACCTCGACAGTCCTCAGTGGACCACCGGGCCGGTCGGGACAGGAGAGGAACAGGCCCAGCGGGCAGACGCCCAGCACGACGACGCCGACCAGCACCGAATCATCGCAGCCAGAGAACGAATCACGGCTTGCCACACCAAGCTCGACCGGTACCGCGCCGCCTTGGAGGCCGGCACCGATCCAGCCCTCGCCCGGCGGTGGATCACCCGGGTCCAGGCCGTAAGGGCAATCGCCGAAGCCGACCTACGCCAGCTCACCGGCCGCCGCACCATGACACCAGGAGAGATCAACACCGCGGTTGAGGCGCTGTCCGGCATCGCCCGCATCCTCAGGTCGGCTGACCCCATGGACAAGGCGGATATCTACCGGCAGCTGGCGCTCAAGCTCACCTATGAACCTGGGCTCCGCTTGATCAAAGCAGAAGCCGACCCAAACGGATCATGTACTAAAGTGTGTCGGAGGCCCGAGTTGAACCCTGAC
>JBLNGJ010000506.1:0-10051 GCA_050264675.1 Micromonosporaceae bacterium | reverse complement strand
GGCCCGCCGCCCGCGCACCCGGCCCGCCGCCCGCGCACCCGGCCCGCCGCCCGCGCACCCGGCACCGATCTTGGCAGATTTGAGGGCCGACCGGCCCTCGAATCATCCAAGATCGGTGGCGGGGTCCACGGCTACCGGCCTCCGCGCGGAGCAGGGCGGCCAATTCGTCGCCGTCGGCCTCGGCGACGCCGTGGCTGGCGAACCACCGGCCCACGTTGCCGGCATCGCGGCCGATGAACTCGGCCCCGGCCGGGTTGCTCACCACGTCGACGATCTGCGGCAGGTCGATCACGATCAGCCGCCCGTCCTGCACCAGCAGGTTGTACGCGGACAGGTCGCCGTGGGTGTAGCCGGCCCGGGCCATGGTGGAGAGCGCGCCGACCAGTTGGTGCCAGAGGTCGGTCAGGTCGGCGGTGTCCTGACGCAGCTGGGCCAGCCGCGGTGCGGCGAGGCTGCCGTCGGCGCTGCCGATGAACTGCAGCAGCACCTCAGTGCCAAGGATCTGCACCGGGTAGGGCACCGGCACGCCCACCTCCCACAGCCGGCACAGGGCCACGAACTCGGCCGCCGCCCACTGGCCGGCGATGGCCTCCTTGCCGAACGCCGTCCGTGCGGCCATGGCCCGGTTGACCCGCGACTCGCGGACCCGCCGACCCTCGAGGTAACCGGCGTCGCGGTGGAACATCCGGTGCTCGGCGGTGCGGTAGCGCTTCGCCGCGAGCAGGCAGGTCCGGTCGGTCCCGGGTACGGCCCGGCGCACCAGGAACACGTCGGCTTCCTTGCCGGTCTTGAGCACGCCCAGCTCGGTGTCGACCGCGGCGAGCTCGGTCACCAGCCAATCGGGGTGCGGGCGTGGGCCCCGCTCGGTGGGTGGGGACTGGTCCCACGTGGACCATCGCTGGCCCTCATCGGGCGTGTCGTCGACGATCTCCAGCTGCCGGCGCTGGCCCCGCTTGCTGAAGGTCGGTTCGTCGTCATCGAAGCGACGCCGGCCGTCGCGTGGCCGGGAGTCGTGGATTTGCGGTGAATCATCGTGCACTCGCACGGTGGGGATCTCCTTGTCGGATCGGAACCCCGCCGGCTGGTGCTGGCGTCGAGTCGCCGGTCAGGCGCCGGACGGGGTGAGGGCAGGCGGCAGGAGCCGCGCGACAGGCGCGTACACGTCTCAGCCCTCCCCTCTGCCGGCGAACGCCGGACCGATCCGATCAGACGGACGGTGCCATGCTCGACCGGCCGGCCGCATCCGCGCAACTGGTTTTCTGGCCGCTGGCGCACAGCTGCCGGCGCGGGTCACCCTGGCCCGACGGCCGGTCCGCGAGCATCGTGTGCGTCGCCCGGACCCGGGCCAGCTCATCCCGGTCGAGCGTGGCGGCGACCACCGCCTCGCCGTCGTTGCCGGCTCGGGCCAGCGGCCGGCCCTGCGGGTCGTAGACGGCGGCCCCGCCGTTGAACCGGTACTCGTCGTCGAGCCGGCCCACCGAGTTGGCAAAGACCACGTACATCGTGTTGTCCAGGGCCCTCGCCGCGTAGTACACGTCCCGGCGGTGTTCGGAACCCAGCACGAAGCCGGACGGGCACAGGTAACCGTCCACATTGTCATCAACCGCGGCCCGGCCGTGCTCGGGGAAGCACCCGTCGTAACAGATGCCCAGGCCCAGTCGCCAGCCGTCCACGTCGAGGGTGGCTCCTCGAGTGCCCGGGGTGAAGAGCGCCTTCTCGTGCGTACCCCACAGGTTCTGCTTGTCGTAACCGACGACGACCTCGCCGTCGCCATCGATCACGAGGGCCGAACAGGTCCGCCGACCGTCGGGGTGACGCACCGCCGCGCCCACCACCGTTGCCACGCCGTGCTCGCGCGCCGCGTCCCGCAGCGGCTCGAGACGCGGGTCGTCCACCCGCCCGTCGCCGGACGCGGCGATGTCGGCGTCGGTGCCGGCATAAAGCGTGGGCGGGTGGTACGCGCAGAGCAAGAGCTCGGGCAGCACGGCGAGCGTGGCCCCGGCCGCGGCCGACCGCACCACCAGTCGGGCTGCCAACTCGGCGTTGCCCACCACATCACCGGGGCTGGGCGTCGCCTGGACCGCCGCCACCGTCAATCGATCGCGCACTTCACCATCCTGTCACGCAGCGACCGCCCTCGCGGCGGGCGTCGGTAGGCGGCGATCAATGGAAGGTGGCCGGCGCCCCAGGGTAGCGGGAGCCGGGATCGTTTCGGGCACCTTCTCCGCGTGCGCGGCGAAACGTGGTAGCGCGCGAGCAACTGGGCGGCTCGCTACCCGGACGCCGGTCACCGTTTGCGCCATCATGCGGCCGACCGACCCGCGCCCATGTGCCGCCTCGTTCGCACGCCTCGCGAATCACCCCTCGTTCCGGGCACGTACGCCAGCCGGCGCAGCGCAACCATGGCACCGGGCGTGTCTCGTGCCCGCAGTGCTCTCGGACCAGCTCGATGATGATCCTGCATGATCATGCAGGTCGAGCATGATCATGCAGGATCATCATTTCCCCTCGGACGAGCCTCGCCGTCCGCGCAACACACGTCCGCGCAACACACTCGCGTGCGAGGTTCGATCCGGCTGACGGCGGCGATTTCAGGCGGGCGATGGCCGGATGCCAAACAAGCCGTACGTACGGATTGCACGTATCCGCCGTACCTGTCACGATCGACCTGTGCCGCGGGTGAGCCAGGAGCAGCTCGACGCGCGCCGGCAGGAGATCCTCGCCGGAGCGCGGGCCTGCTTCGCCCGCCACGGCTACGAGGGGGCCACCGTGCGTCGGCTGGAGGAGGCGACCGGCCTATCCCGCGGGGCGATCTTCCACCACTTCCGGGACAAGGAGTCGCTGTTCCTCGCCGTCGCTGAGGACGACGCCGCCGCGATGGTGGCGACCGTGGCCCGCAACGGCCTGGTGCAGGTGATGCGCGAGCTGCTCGAGCGGGCGGCGACCGGGCCGGGCGTCGAGCCCGTCGGCGACTCCGAGGCGGCCGGCTGGCTCGGCACGCAACTCGAGGTCTCCCGCAAGCTGCGCACCGACCCCGAGTTCGCCAAGCGCTGGGCCGCGCGCTCGGACGCGATCGCGGCGGCGACCCGGGAGCGCCTGGCCCGTCAGCGCGACGCCGGCGTGCTGCGCGACGACGTGCCGCTGGACACGCTGGCCCAGTTCCTCGAACTCGCCTACGACGGGCTGGTGTTGCACCTGGCCACCGGCCGACCCGGCGCAGATCTGAGTCGGGTGCTCGACCTGGTCGAGTCGGCCGTCCGCCGCCGCTGACGTCGGCGCTCGGGTCTACCTACATTCGGGTAGCCCCAACACTTCCACACTGGACCACGCGGGCGTCGTCGACGGCATCCACACTGAGTGCATGCTGGGCGCCGACACATGGGGGATCAGCGGTCCACGATTCCTCGAGATCTATGCGATCACGGGCCTGCTCCTGGCGCTGTTCGCCATCGCGCTCCGCGTGGCCGCGCAGCGGCGTGACCCGGCCCAGCCTCGGCGGGATCCGACGCCGCTCGAGGTGGCCTACCTCACGGACGGATCCACCCGAGCCGTCTACGCCGCGTTGGCCGGGTTGCGCGCCGCCCAAGCGGTGGACGTGGGGACGTTACGGGAGCTGACCACGACCGGGCCGATCCCGCCCGGACTCGGCCGGCTCGAGCACGCCATCTACTCCGCGGCCCAAAGGCACCGGCGGGTGGCCGGAGTGTCATCGGACTCAGCGGTCGCCACCGCGATCACGGCCCTGCGCGACGACCTGGTCGGCGCCGGCTGGTTGTCCACAACGGAGCAACGCGCCCGAGCGCGGCGGGGCGGGTGGATGATGCTCGGGCTCGCCACCGTCGGGCTCATCCGGATCGTGGCCGGGGTCGCCAACGCCCGGCCGGTCGGGTATCTGGTGCTGCTCACGCTCGCGGTGGCGGCGGTCGGCGTACCCCTGCTGCGGGTGGGTGAGGTGACACCGGCCGGGCGCCGGACTCTGGCTCAGGCGCGCCAGTCGAACGCGCACCTGCGCCCCAGCGCGACGCCGTCATGGAGCACGTACGGCATCGCCGGTGCGGCGATGGGCGTCGCCCTCTACGGCGCGGCCGCATTCTGGACGGCCGATCCCGCCTTCGCGGCCGGAGCCGATCTGCAGTGGGTCACCGCACGGAGCGGCTCCAACTGGGGCTACGCCTCCGGCTCGACCGGCGGCTGTGGAGGCGGCGGTGGGGGCGGGGGCGGGGGCGGGGGCGGCTGCGGCGGCGGAGGGTGCGGCGGGTGAGCCCGGCGGTGCACGGTGTCGGAATCGGTTGGCGGCCCGAGATCGCCGGCCTGGTCGCCGACCTGCCCGGACTGGGCTTCACCGAGGTGGTCGCCGAGTCGCTGCCCAGGCCGGGCGGCCAGCCGCCCGAGGCCCTCATCGCGCTGCGGCGCCGCGGCGTGCCGGTGATCCCCCACGGCGTGCGGCTCTCCCTCGGTGGGGCCGAGCCGGTGGAGCCACGCCGGGTGGCCCACCTGGCCCACAGCGCCCAGCTTCTCGATGCACCCCTGGTGAGCGAGCACATCGCCTTCGTCCGGGCCGGCGGGCTGGAGGCCGGTCACCTGCTGCCCGTCCCGCGCAGCCGGGAGGCGGTAGCGGCCATTGTGGACAATGTCGCCCGCGTCCAGGCCGAACTGCCCGTGCCGCTGGCCCTGGAACCCATTGCGGCGCTCTTCGACTGGCCCGATGACGAGCTCGACGAGGCCGACTTTCTCACCGAGATCCTCGACCGGACCGGCGCATGGCTCCTGCTCGACATCGCCAACGTGTACGCCAACGCCCGCAACCGCGGCGGCGACCCCACCGACCTGCTCGACCGCCTGCCGCTGGATCGGGTGGCCTACGTCCACATCGCCGGCGGGGCCGAACACGACGGCTTCTACCACGACACGCACACCCATCCGGTGCCGGCCGAGGTGCTCGACCTGCTCGGCGAGCTGAGCCGTCGCCGCCGCCCACCCGCGGTGATGCTCGAACGCGACGGCCAGTACCCGCCGGCGGCCACCCTGCGAAGGGAACTGGACGCCATCGCCTCCGCCGCCGGCCTCGACCCGGTGACGCAGTGACCGAGACCGGACCGCGGGCGGAGCTGGCGCAGCGACAGGCCGCCGTGGTCGCCGCGCTGATCGCCGGAGCGCCGACTCCGCCAGGCTTCGATGAAGCGGCGGTACGCGCGGCCGCCGCCGCACTGCTGCGCAAGCGGGCCGGCGAGGTGGCCGCGGCGTGGCCGTTGCTCGCGACGGCGCATGGTCCACAATGGAACGAGCGGTTCGCCGGTTGGGCCGCGGCCCGACCCACCCAGGGCGCCTTCCGCGACGGCTGGGACCTTGCCCGAGCTTTGGCCACCGCGCGACCCGCCGCACCGGCGAACGCGGCCACAGCCGCGGGCTGGGCCGTCGCGGCGGCCGAGCTCGCCGAACGGGAAGCCCGGTGGCGCTACGACGGGCAGCATGCGCCCCGCCGACGCCGGCTACCCTGCCTCTGGCGTGGTCCGGGCGTGGTCGCCGTGCAGGTGCTCGGCCGGGTGTGGGTGTGGCGAGACTAAATCGCTGGCGGTCGCGCGTCCGGTTCGGTAGGACGGCCTCATGCATCTGACCGGCCTGACCTTCCGCCCGGCCACCGCAGCCGACGCCAAAGCCATCTACGAGCTGGTGGCGGCGTCCGAGGCCGACCTCGACGGCGTCATCGAGATCGACCTCGATGACATCGTGACCGAGCTGGCCCGACCCGGCTTCGACCTCGAGCGCGACACCCGGCTTGGGCACGACGCCACCTCCGGCGAGCTGGTCGGATGGGCCCAGGTCTTCCGGGGCGATCGCGCCGAGGTGACGGTGCACCCCCGGCATCAGGGTCGCGGCATCGGCACCACGCTGCTCGACTGGACCGAGGCCCGGGCCGCCGAGAGCGGCACCGACCACGTCGGCCAGACCGTCACCGACAACAACGCCGCCGGGCAGGCGATTCTGCGGGCCCGCGGGTACGCGCCGAAGGACACCGCGTGGCTGCTCGACATCCAGCTCGACGCCGAGCCGGAGGTGCCGGCCCTGCCCGAGGGCTACCAGCTGCGCACGTTCCAGCCCCGCCGTGACGACCACGCCGTCTACCAGCTGATCGAGGATGCCTTCAACGAGTGGCCGGGCCGCAAGCCCAACACGTTCGAGGAGTGGGTGGCCTTCACGATCGGCCGCGAACCGTTCGCGCCGGCGCTCTCCCCGCTGATCGTGGCCGGCGATGAGATCGTGGGCGTGGCCATCGTGCTGGACTACGAAGACGCCTCCGAGGGGTACGTGCACCAGCTCGCCGTGCAGCGGTCCCACCGCCACCGCGGACTGGCCCGGGTGTTGCTACGCCACGTCTTCCGCGACGCGTACCGGTCGGGCCGGCGCAGCTGCGTGCTCGCCACCAACTCCTACACCGGGGCGCTCACCCTCTACCAGCGCGTCGGCATGGGGATCCGCCGTGCGTACACCCATTTCGAGCGGATGTTGCCGCCGGCCTAGGCGCGCGCCGCGGCGGCGGCATGGGCACTGGTTGCCCGATACGCCAGGATGAGCCTATGGACCTTGGACTCAACGGCCGCGTCTACGTGCTCACCGGCGCCTCGGCGGGGCTCGGCTTCGCCGCCGCCGCCTGCCTGGTGGAGGACGGCGCGCGAGTGGTCATCTCCTCCCGCGACGCCGGACGGGTCGAGGCCGCGGTCGCCTCGCTCACCGGCGATGCGGGTCAGCCCCGGGCCACCGACGATAAGAACCAGCCGTACGCCACCGGGGTCGTGGCCGACCTGGCCGACCCCGACGCGCCGGGGCGCCTGGTCGAGGCGGCCCGGGCTGCCTACGGACGCTTCGACGGCGCCCTCATCTCGGTCGGCGGCCCGCCCCGGGCCACCGTCGGAGAAGCCACCGACGACCAATGGCGGGCCGCGTTCGAAACGATCTTCATTGGTTCGGTACGGGCGGCTCGCCTCTTCACCGACGAGCTCGGCGCCGGCGGGGCGGTGGGTTTCGTGCTCTCCAGCTCGGTGCGGGTGCCGCTGCCCGGACTCAGCCTTTCCAACGGGCTGCGGCCCGGCCTGGCCGGCGTAGTCAAGGATCTCGCGAACGCCGTGGGCCCCCGCGGCGTCCGGGTGTTCAGCCTGCTGCCCCACCGCGTGCTCACCGACCGCAACCGCGAACTCTTCGCCGCGACTGGCGACGCGGCCAAGGCCCTCGCCGATGCCGAAGCGTCGATACCGCTACGCCGGCTGGGTGAGCCGGCCGAATTCGGCCGGGTGGCCGCGTTCCTGCTCTCGCCGGCGGCCAGCTACCTCACCGGTCTGGCCGTCCCGGTCGACGGTGGCGCCATCCCCACGTTCTGACGCTCTTCCTGCCGATCATGAACTTACGGTAGCGACACACCGTCGAGCTGGTACTTAGAGTCATGATCGACGCCAGGGACGGCACCCGATTCGACGCCAGTGGTGGCGGGCAGGGCGAACTGGGTCCGGTAGAGCTCGCTGTAGAGCCCACCGGCGGCGAAGAGTGCCGCGTGCGAGCCGCGTTCCACGATGCGTCCCTCGTCGATCACGAGGATCAGGTCGGCCTCGCGCACAGTCGAGAGCCGGTGCGCGATGACCAGCGCCGTGCGCCCCTGCAACGCCTCGGTCAGCGCGCTCTGCACCGCGGCCTCGGACTCCGAGTCCAGATGCGCGGTCGCCTCGTCGAGGATCACGATCGACGGCGCCTTGAGCAGCATGCGGGCGATCGCGATGCGCTGCTTCTCGCCACCGGAGAACCGATAGCCCCGCTCTCCCACCACGGTGTCGAGCCCGTCGGGCAGCGAACGCACGAGCGGCCCGATCTGGGCTCGGTCGAGGGCCTGCCACAGGTCGTCGTCGCTCGCCTCCGGCCGGGCGTAGCGCAGGTTCTCCGCGATCGTCTCGTGGAAAAGGTGCGCGTCCTGAGTGACCACGCCGATGGTGTCGTGCAGCGAGGCCAGCGTCGCGTCCCGCACGTCCACGTCGCCGACGAGCACCGCGCCCTCGGTGACGTCGTAGACGCGCGGCACCAGCATCGCGGTGGTCGACTTGCCCGCCCCCGACGGGCCGACCAACGCGACCAACTGCCCGGGTTCGACGGTGAACGACACACCCCGCAGCACCGGCTCGGTGACCGTGCGCTCGAGCACGGCCACGTCTTCCAGCGAGGCCAGCGACACGTCGGCCGCGGCCGGGTAGCGGAAGTGCACATCGCGGAACTCGATGCGGGCGGTGCCCTTCGGCAGCTCGGTGGCGCCCGGCCGCTCGGCGATGCCCGGGGCGAGGTCGAGCACCTCGAAGACCCGCTCGAACGAGACCAGCGCGCTCATGATGTTGATGCGCACGTTGGAGAGCGAGGTGATCGGACCGTAGAGCCGGGTGAGCAGCAGGGCCAGCGTGACGACCGTGCCGGCGGCGATCGTGCCCCGCACGGCGAGCCAGCCACCCAGGCCGTAGGTCAACGCCTGGGCCAACGAGGCGATGAGCATCATGGCCACGAAGAACGTGGTGCCGAACATCGCCTGCTGCACGCCGATGTCGCGCACCCGCGCGGCCCGGCTGGAGAACTTCGACGCCTCCTCGTCCGGGCGCCCGAACAGCTTGACCAGCAGCGCGCCGGCCACGCCGAAGCGCTCGGTCATGGTGGCGTTCATCTTCGCGTCCAGCTGGTAGGACTCACGGGTGATCTCAGCCAGCCGGCGGCCGACGAAACGGGCCGGCAGCAGGAAGGCCGGCACGAGCACCAGCGACAGCGCGGTGACCTGCCAGGAGAGGGAGAACATCACCCCGGCGGTGAGCACCAACGCGATGAGGTTGCCGACCACGCCCGACAGCGTCGAAGTGAACGCCTGCTGCGCGCCGATCACGTCGTTGTTGAGCCGGCTGACCAGCGCGCCGGTCTGGGTACGGGTGAAGAACTGCAACGGCATGCGCTGCACGTGGTCGTAGACCTCGGTACGCAGGTCGTAGATGATGCCCTCGCCGATGCGGGAGGAGAAGAACCGCTGGCCGAGCGAGAGACCGGCGTCGATCACCGCGAGCCCGGCGATGAGCAGGGCGATGCGCAGCACCACCGCGGCCGCGTCGGGTCGGTTGGCCGTGATCGCGTTGATCACTGCACCGGCGAGCACCGGGGTGGCCACCGCGATGGCCGAGGAGGCGACCACCAGCACCAGAAAGACGGCGATGAGCCGCCGGTAGGGCCGGGCGAAGCGCAGCACCCGCAGCGCGGTCTCTCGCCCGACGCGCTTGCCGGCGAGCTCGTCGCGGCGGCGCATCGAACGCATCATGCTCCAGCTGCTGACCCCCATCGGCCCGCTCGGATGACCCACGCGCACCTCCCTCGGCTCGGCTCACCGCAACGACCTGCGGCAACCGTATGCCCCGCCTCCGACAACCCGGGCGCAGGCCTATTGCTTCCGTGCTGAATCGAGGTTTCGCGCAGAGCAGAGCCGGCCGCCCGGTCGGGTCAGTCGCCGCGGCCGACCAGGTCGCGGATACGGCGCAGCTGGGCGGCGCGCTCGGCCGCCTCCTGGGCCGGAAAGTCCCGTCCGGCGGCCGCGGCGAGCAGGGCCTTGACCTCCACCACGGCATCGCGGGGCGCCGCCAGTATCTGGGCGGTGAGTTCGGCCACGGCCGAATCGAGCTCCGCCGGGGCGACCACCGTCGTCGCCAGCCCGTACCGGTCGGCCTCGGCCGCGCCGATCCGGCGGCCCAGCACGCAGATCTCCAGCGCCCGCGCGTACCCGACGAGCTCCACCAACCGTTTCGTGCCGCCCAGGTCGGGCACCAGGCCCAGGCTCACCTCGGCCATGGTGAGCTGGGCGTCGTCGCTGAGCACGCGCAGGTCACAGGCGAGCGCGAGCTGGAAGCCGGCCCCGATGGCGTGACCCTGCACGGCGGCCACGCTGACCAGGTCGGGCCGGCGGAGCCAGGAGAAGGCCTGCTGGAACTCGGCGATGAGGGCCTCGCCCTCGGCGTCGTCACGGCCGGCCGCACCGGCCACGCCGGCGAAGCCC
>JBLNGJ010000505.1:0-4899 GCA_050264675.1 Micromonosporaceae bacterium | reverse complement strand
GGCGCTCACCGGTGCGGCGAGCGCCGATGACTGGCGCGAGGTCAACGCCGAGGTTCGCCGGGCCGGCGCCGTGACGGAGCTCGCACCCGGCCGGCCCGCCGGGTGGGCGCTGACCACCGAGGTGGCCCGTCCATCCAATGTGGAGTTTCCGTTGCTGGCCGTGGCGCTGACCGCTGCCAACTTCCTCACCAGCCCCGCGGCCGCCGACGTGTCGGCCTGCCCGGGTGAGATCTGCGGCTGGCTCTTCGCCGACCCGAGGGGCCGGCGGCGCTGGTGCTCGATGGCCTGGTGTGGCAATCGCGCCAAGGCCCGGCGGTACGCGCGGCGCCACGCTCCCGGGCGGTCAGCGGACCGCCCCGGTGGCCCGCGGCGCGAAGACCCAGGCCCGCAGCAGCACGAAGCGTGACGCGGTGGCGGCCAGGTTGGCCAGCACCAGCACGACGATCTCGGTGAGCCGGACCACCTGCCGGGTCACGCGGCGCTCGTCAGGTCGTACGCGGTGACACCGGCGACGGTGGTCGCGGTGAAGTTCTGCGCCACCCAGGCGGCGATCTCCTGGGCCGAGCGGCTGCCCCCGTTGCTGCGCAGGCCGGCGCCGCCGATGAAGTAGTGGATGCGCCGCTGCGCCACGTACTGCTGGAACTGGGCCAGTGTCGGCGACGGGTCGCTGCCATTGAAGCCACCGACCGGCATCACCGGCAGCTCGGTGGCGAGCTGGTATCCGGCCGCATTGTTGGAGCCAACGGTGGCCGCGACCCAGGAGTAGGACGCCGCGTCATCGCGCAGCATCGCCACCAGCTGCGGGGCCGGCCGGGCCGCGTCGAGCAGGCCGCCCAGGCCTCGACCCAGCCCGGCCAAGCCACCCGGACCGGCCAAGCCACCCGGACCGACCAAGCCACCCGGACCCCCGAGCAGGCCGGCGAGCGGTCCGCCAGCACCGGGCGCGCCGAGCAGGCTCGGCCCCGCACCCGGTCCGAACCCGCCCAGCCCGCCAGCGCCGGTGCCGCCCGGGCCGAACGCGCCTGGGCCGCCGCGCGGTCCGATGCCCGCCCCGGCGACGGTCGGACCGGCGGTCGGGATCGCGCCGGTGTGCGGGGTGGCCGCGGTGGTGAGCGAGTAGCCGGCCGGCCCGGCCAACGCCGCCGCGACGCCGATCAGCGCGACCGCCGGGGCGGCGGAGCGGAGCAGCGCCGGGTTGACCCACCGGGTTGTCACGCCGTCGCCGATGACGAGCAGCGCGGCCGCGATCAGACCCGCCACGAGCACGACCGGACGCAGGCCGGGCGACCACTGCGGGCTGCGCCCCAGCAGCACGAACGACCAGACCGCGGTGGCGGCGAGTGCGGCGCCCAGGGTGAACCGGGCCCAGGCCTGGTCGCGCTGCCGCCACAGGTCGGCCGAGCCCATGCCGACCAGCGCCCCGACCGCCGGAGCCAGCGCGACCGAGTAGTAGCCGTGGAAGATGCCGGCCATCAGGCTGAACACCACGCCGGTCACCAGCAGCCAGCCACCCCAGATCAGGTAGGCGGCGCGGCGGCGGTCCGTCCGCGGTGCCCGCCAGCACCGGGCCAGGCCGGCCCCGAGCAGCAGCAGGGCGGCCGGGAGCAGCCAGGAGATCTGCCCACCGTTGTCGGGGTCGAAGAGGCGGGTCAGGCCGGTCGAGCCCCACCCGCGCCCCGGCCCGCCGCCGACGCTGCCGGTCTCGTCGCCAGTGAGCCGGCCGAGCCCGTTGTAGCCCAGGGCGAGTTCGATCACGCTGTTGGTCTGCGAGCCGCCGATGTACGGCCGGGCCGAGGCGGGCAGGAGCTGCACCACGGCCACCCACCACCCGCCGGCCACGAGCATCGCCGCGCCAGCCACCGCGAGCTGCCCGAGGCGTCGCAGCGGTGCGGTGGGCGCGGCCCACAGGTAGGCCAGTGCGAGGGCCGGCAGGACGAGCAGGGCCTGCAGCATCTTGGTCATGAACCCCAGACCCACCCCGACCCCGGCCAGCGCGAGCCACCAGGTGCTCGCCGTCTCGACCGCGCGGATGGTCGCGTACGCGGCCACGACCAGCAGCAGCACGAGCAGCGCATCGGGGTTGTTGAAGCGGAACATCAGCGTCGCCACCGGCGTGGTGGCCATCACCACGCCGGCCAGCAACGCCGCTGCGGCGCCGAACCAGCGCCGAACGCCGGCGTAGAGCAGGCCAACCGTGGCCACCCCGGCCAGGGCCTGCGGCACCAGGATGCTCCACGGGTTGAGGCCGAACAGCCGCACCGACAACGACATCACCCACAGCGAGGCCGGTGTCTTGTCGACCGTGATCGAGCTGGCGGCATCGGAGGATCCGAAGAAGAAGGCCTTCCAGCTCACCGAGCCGGCCTGGGCAGCGGCCGAGTAGAACGAGTTCGCCCAGCCGGAGGCACCCAGGCCCCACAGGTAGAGCAGACCTGTGCCGACCAGCAGCCCGATCAGGGCCGGTCGCGCCCATACCGGGTCATCCGGCCGGCCACGCCAGGCCCGGGTGATCGCGTTCGTCATGCCAGGCATCCTGGCGCAGCCGGCTGGAAGAAGTCGTCACGCCACCTATGTGGCGGCTATGAGCCCGGCTCAGTACCGGTCGGCGGAACGACACAGTGGACCTGTACCGGCGCAAAGTGCAAGCACGGGCACCGTCATATACCCCAGACGTTAATACGGTGCCCTTCCTTGCCGGGTCGATCGCAACGACTCCGTTACCGACTGGCGCCCACCCGTCGGATGTGCACGGGCGCTCGGCCGGGCTAGCCTAGGCGGCGGCACGGCGTGACCTGCCCAACCGGTCGCGCCCGAGCGGGAGGGGCCCGAGGTGGCAGTGCAGGATCACACGGCACAGACGGCCGCCTATCTCCGGATGCTGCTGGTGCGCCCCGGTGAGCCCCGGGCGGTGTGGCAGAAGCACGCCCCCGACGCCGCGCCCGGGCGCATCGACGCCGCCGCGGCGGCTGAGGTCCTGGCCGGCCGGCTGGACGGGCCGAGCGCGCCGGAGCTGGTCCCGGCCGTACGCCGGGCACTGGACGGCACCGCCCTGGACGAGGCGACGCTGGACCTGTTCATCGACGCGTTCGAGATCACGCCCCGCCACGCCCAACGGTTGCGCAGTCTCATGAGCGGTTCCGACCTGGTACGCGTGATCACCGGCGCCGTGCTGCCCGCCCCCGAGCTGTTCGAACGCAGCAGCCCGCCGGGGTACGACACGCTCGCCCTGCACGAGCTACACACGCTCGGCCCGGACGGCCTGCCGGCCGAGCATCAGACCATCCAGGCGATCAAGTCCACAGTGGATCAGCTCGAGTCGTACCCGTACCGTTTCGACACCGATGAGCTGGTGGTCGAGGTGATCCGGGGCGGCCGGCTCGGTGAGCGGGTGTACCGGCTCGGCGAGGAGCTCTTCGGCGTCGACATCCTGCTCGACCCGCCACTGGCCCGGGACGAGACCGCGCTCATGCACTACCGCACCACGTTCCTCTATCGCCGGCCGCCCCGCCCCGAGTTCCGCCGCGGCGTGCTGCACCCGACCCACGACGTGACCATCTGGGTGCGGTTTCACCCCGACCGGTTGCCGGCCCGGGTCTGGGCCGCCCGCTGGGACCGCCTCGACCACGCCCACGTCGTCGACGAGCAGGAGGTGGAGCTCGACGGGGAGTTCTCCGTGCACTCCCGCTTCGACGTGGTGGAGCAGGCGATCGTGGGCTTCCACTGGGCCTGGGACTGACGCCGGCCGATGCTGCCCGACGTGTGCGAGGTCTGGTTCGCCGACCCGGCCGCGCAGTCTGAGCGGCACCTGGCGCTGCTCGACCCGACCGAACGGGGCCGGCGGGACGCCCTGCGTAACCCGCCCGACCAGGCCCGGTTCACCGTCGCGGCGACCCTGTTGCGCCTGACCGTGGCGACGAGCCTGCAGGTGAGGCCGGCGGCCGTACCGATCGACCGCACCTGCGACCGCTGCGGCGCACCCCATGGCAAGCCCCGGATTCCCGGCACTGACCTGCACGTCTCCGTCTCGCACGCCGGCGCCCGGGTGGCGGTCGCGCTGACCCGGCTCGGGCCGGTCGGGGTCGATGTCGAGGAGATTGTCGAGCTGGAGGCTTCACAGCTCGGGGCGCTGGTGCTCGGGCCCGGCGAGACGGTCGGTGACCTGGGCGACTTCTTCGTCACCTGGTGCCGCAAGGAGTCCGTGGTCAAGGCGGTCGGTGACGGGCTGCGCGCGCCGATGACCGGGGTGCTGCTCGGCCCACCGGACGAACCGCCGCGCCTGCGCGCCTATCCGGGCCGACCCGACCTGGTCGCGTGGATGTGCGACCTCGCGCCCGGCGACGGGTACGCCGGCGCCCTCACCGTGCTCACCGACGCCACCCCGCAGGTTCGGCAGCAGTGGGCCGATCAGCTGCTCGCCACCGCCTGACCGTCGCCGACCTCCGGGCCGCGGCCGACCTCGTGGTACGCGCGGGGGTCGAAGCGGCGAAGCCGGCGCCAGTACGAGATCGTGAACCCCGGCCAGAGCGTGGAGTTGCGGCCGTTGCGGTCCAGGTACCAGCTGCGACAGCCGCCCTGCAGCCAGACCGTGCCGGCCATCCGGCGCTCGACGGCGGCCAGGTAGCCGTCCTGAGCTGAGCGGCGCGGCTCCAGCGCGACCGAGCCGCGGCGGTCGAGGTGGCGCAGCGCGCCGAGCAGGTAGCGGAACTGGCACTCGAGCATGAACACCACCGAGTTGTGCCCCAGGCCGGTGTTCGGGCCGAGCAGCAGGAACAGGTTCGGAAAGCCGTGCACGGTCAGGCCGAGGTAGGCGTGCATGCCCGCGCGCCACTCCTCGGCCAGGCTGTGACCGCCCCGGCCGGCGATGCGCTGCGCCAGGGGCGGCTCGGTGACCTGAAAGCC
>JBLNGJ010000504.1:0-4929 GCA_050264675.1 Micromonosporaceae bacterium | reverse complement strand
ACGTGACCGGAGGGGACCTCGAACTGGTTCGCGAAGACTCCGGCGGGCTGAGCCTGTTCGATCCGCTCGGGCACGCCGTCGCCGCCGTCGGTGCCGCGTCGATGTGGGACTCCGCCGACCCGTTGGCCGGCGCGGCCGGCGGGGGTACTCCCGCGTCTCGACGCGCCGAGGCGGCCATCGGGGTGGGTCGGCACGAGCTGACCGTGAGTCCAGACGCCACCCTGTTCAGTGATCCGCGCGTGGTCTGGCCGGTCTACATCGACCCGCCGTTCAACCGGCAGCGCTCGAAATGGGCCTATGCCAACAGCCAGAACGTCAACATCATCAGCCCGGTGACGGCGTGGGTGGGTCGGGATCCCTCGGATGGCAAGCGGTTCCGCTCGTTCTTCGAGTTCGATGTGACGGCGCTGCGGGGCACCCAGATCCTCGCGGCTGAGGTAACGATGGTGCTGGACCACTCCTGGTCCTGCACGAACACTCCGGTCTACCTTTTCGGTACGGGCAACATCACCGTGAGCAGCGGCACCCGGATGAGCTGGTCGACCCGGCCGCTGCCCACGTCGCGCTACCTGGATTCGTGGAGCGGTCACGCCAACGAGGCCGGCGGGTGTGGGGTGATCGAACCCGATGCCCCCGCGGTCTTCGACGCCGCGGCGGTGAAGAACGATGTGCAGGCGCAGGCCACCGCGAACGCGAGCACCTACACGGTGGGCCTGTGCGCCTGCGACAGCTCCGGTGCGAACGAGACCGTGCAGAGCCGGTGGAAGTACTTCCACAACGGCCAGACCTACCTGGTCGCCACCTACGACCTTCCGCCGAACGCACCCACTGCGGAGCCCTTCTCCGCCACGACCGACTGCTACACGGCCTGCACCATGCCGGCGACGGTCCGCACCACGCAGCCCACGTTGAAGGTGCGGGTCTCCGACACGTATGGCGGTGTGCTGCGGACGAACTTCGAGGTGCGGGCGACCGCCAGCGGCACCGGCACCCTCATCGCCAATACGACGTCGCCGATATCCACGTCGACCTCGGGCGGTCCGCCGCCGTTCGGCTTCGCCTCCTTCCAGGTTCCATCCGGCAAGCTGGTCAACGGCACGACGTACTACTGGCGCGCCCAGTCGACGGATGAGAACAACCTGGTCGGGCCGTGGCTGGCGTTCCAGACCATCACGGTCGACACCTCCGCCCCGGCGACCCCGACGGTGACCTCGAGCCAGTATCCGGCGCTGCAGTGGGGCGCCCAGGTGGGCACACCGGGCAGCTTTGTCTTCAGCGGAGCCGCCGACGTTGCCGACTTCACCTGGTGGGTCGATGCCAGCGCCAGCACCACCGTCCCGGCGACGGGCACCAACCCGAGAACGGCCACGGTGACCTACACGCCGTCGACCGACATGGTGCACACGATGCACGTCAGGGCCAAGGACACGGCCGGCAACATCAGCACGACCAAGGATCACCAGTTCTGGGTGAGCCCCCTGCCGAACCGGTGCTGGCATTGGAAGCTGAACGAGGCCTCCGGCACGACCGCGGCCGACACCGGCAACAGCGACCCCAATGATCCGGTCTGCGCCCCGATCGGGTCGACGGTCGTCCCCATGAACGCGACCGCCACCGCCAACCCGTCGGGATCGGTGGCCTTTGCCGCCGGTTACCTGGGCAATGCCGCCTGGTTCGCCGGCACCGGTGGACAGATCGCGACCGCCACCGCGGTTCTCGACACGTCGAAGAGCTTCACCGTTACCGCGTGGGTCAACCCGGCCGATCTGTCGTTGGGCGATCAGGCCGTGGTGAGCCAGGACGGGACGACGTCGAGCCGGTTCAAGCTCGGCTTCGTGGCCAGCGCCAACGCCGGAGCGGGTGGCTGGTGTCTCGTCACGTACAGCAGTGACGGTGGCGCTACCGCGTCCGCCTGCGCCGACGGATCGATCGTCGGGCTCCCGGCGGAGGGGACGTGGGTGCACCTGGCCGGCGTCTTCGACTCGGTGACCGGACAGGCGCGGATGTACGTCATGGGCGGGTTGGACAGCTGCGGCGGCGAGACAGCCGTGGTTGCCTCGTCGGGTTCGTGGCAAGCGACCGGGAAGTTCGTCATGGGCCGGGCGAAATCGGCTGGCGTGGGCACGGAGTACTGGCGCGGTGGCCTGGATGGGGTGCACGCCTACGCCCGCGCGTTGCAGGAGGCCGACATCTGCCAGCTGGCCCTGCAGTGACCGGCGCTGTCGCCGGCTTCGTGTCTTTCGCGGAAGGGAGTGCGCCGTGGGCGCTGGAGTGAGCAGGCAGCTCGGCCGGGTCGCGATACCCCTCGTCGCCGTGCTCGCGGTGAGCCTGTTGGGCCAACCGCCAGCCAACGCCCGGCCATCGTCGTGGACGCCACCGAAGCCGGTTGACGTGACCGGCATCCCGGTCATCGACGCCACCGCGGGTTGGCACCGTCCGGAGTGGAGCGCGCAGGCCCGGGCCGTGCGTGGCCCGCAGGCGGTGCGGTGGCCGACGCCCGGCACGGCCACCGCCGTCCTGCCAGCCGTCAGCGCCACCACGCCAACCCGGGTGGGTGCGTTGCCGGTCATGGTCACCCCGGTGGCTCAGGCTGAGCCGATCTCGCCCAAGGCCCGGCCAGCGAGTCGGCCCGGCGCGGTGACGGTGGCCATGCACGACCATCGCGCGGCCATCAACGTCGGCGGGTTCGTCCTGTTCGGAGTGTCAAGGGCCGACGGCCAGGCGAGTGCGGCACCGGTCACCGTGGGCCTTGACTACTCAGGCTTCGCGCATGCGTACGGTGGCGACTGGGCCTCCCGACTACGGCTGGTGCGGTTGCCCGCGTGCGCCGCAACCACGCCGCAGCTGACGCAGTGCCAGAGTCGCACCGCACTGCCGACGGTGAACGACGCGGCCGGTCAGCGGCTGTCGACCACGATCTCCGTGGGCGGCAACGAGCCGACGATGCTCGCGGCGGCGGCGGCGCCGTCAGGGGAGAACGGCGACTACACGGCCACCAGCCTCTCACCGGCCGGCACGTGGCAGGTCTCCATGCAGACCGGAGACTTCGCCTGGTCGTATCCGTTGCGCATGCCCCCGGCCCTGGGTGGGCCGGCACCGTCGGTGACCTTCGCCTACGCGTCGGGCAGCATCGACGGTCGGACCGCGACGTCGAACAACCAGGGTTCGTGGATCGGGGACGGGTGGGACTCATGGCCCGGTCACATTGAGCGAACCTACGCGTCCTGCGTGGACGACAACCCGAGCCACAAGACCGGTGACCAGTGCTGGTTCAGTGACAACGCGACGCTGACCCTCAACGGCCGCTCCGGCGAGCTGGTCAAGTCGGGGTCGGTGTGGCGGCTCACGGATGACGACGCGACCAAGGTCGAACGGCTGAACGACTCGGCCCGCGGCAACGGCGACAACGACAACGAGTACTGGAAGGTCACCACGACCGACGGAACCCAGTACTTCTTCGGCTACCACAAGTTGCCCGGCTGGACCTCCGGCAAGCCGGTCACGGACTCGACCTGGACGACCGAGGTCTTCGGCAACAACTCCGGCGAGCCGTGTTACTCGGCGACGTTCGCCAACGCTCGCTGCACCCAAGCCTGGCGCTGGAACCTCGACTACGTCGTCGACCCCAACGGCAACACCATGGCCTACTTCTACGCCAACGAGACCGGGGCGTACGGCCGCGACAACACCCCGACCCTGCGAACGACCTACCACCGCGGCGGGTACCTGCAGCGGGTCGAGTACGGCATGCGTCAGGGCAGTGAGTACGCACAGGCGGCACCGTTGCGGGTGGTGTTCACCACCGCCGAGCGCTGCCTGTCCGGCTGCTGGGCCGGCGCGGCCTGGACCTCGGATCCCAACCCGTCGGCCTGGCCGGACACGCCGTGGGATCAGTACTGCAAGGCCGAGCCCTGCAACGAACAGCTCACTCCGACGTTCTGGTCGGCTCGGCGACTGACCCAGATCACGGCCCAGGTTCGCAGCGGCACGTCGACCTACCGTGATGTCGAGTCGTGGGCCCTGCGGCAGGAGTTCCTCAACGCGGGTACCGGTGAAGGCACACCGATGTGGCTGCGCGGAATCACCCGCACCGGTCACGTCACCACCGCGGGGGGAGCCACCGTCGCCGACCCGGAGATCGTCTTCGACCCGGGAGCGGAACCCCTGCCGAACCGGGTGGACGGACCGGCGGACGGCCGCACCGCGCTGAACCGGTGGCGAATCAAGGTGATCACCACGGAGTCCGGCGGACAGGTCGTGGTCACGTACTCCGGGCCGGACTGCACTCGCAGCAACCTGCCCACTCCGTCCAACAACTCGAAGCGGTGTATGCCGGCCTACTACTCGCCCAGCGGCACACCCACCCTGGACTGGTTCCACAAGTACGTTGTCACCCGGGTCGACCTGGACGACACGGTCACCGACCAGCTCAACCAGACGACCATGTACGACTATCTGGACTCCCCGGCCTGGCACTACAACACCGACGAGATAACCAAGGACAAGCACCGTACGTGGGGCGAGTGGCGCGGTTATGGCCGGGTGCAGGTGCGCCAGGGCGACCCCAGCGGAGCTCAGACCGCGGTGGAGTACCGCTACCTGCGCGGCATGGACGGCGACAAGCAGCCGACCGGCACCCGCGACGTATGGGTCGCCGACACCTGGGGCACCACGATCGAGGATCACGAGGCGCTGCGGGGCTTCGAGCGACAGGCGATCACGTTCAACGGCGCCAATGGGACCGAGGTTTCGTCCACGTTGAACGTCCCCTGGAAGACCGGCCCGACTGCCACCCGTACCCGTAACGGTGTCACCACCAACGCCTGGAAGACGGACACGGAAACGGTCCGGACCCGCACCGCGCTGGCGGCCGGAGGATTCCGCACCAGCAAGAGCACCACCGCATTCAACGCCGATGGCCTACCGACC
>JBLNGJ010000503.1:0-8427 GCA_050264675.1 Micromonosporaceae bacterium | reverse complement strand
CGGCCCGGTTCCCGGTGGCGCTTCCTGAGTTCTTCATCCGGCTGATGACGCAACCTGGTCAACTCGTGCTCGACCCCTTTGCCGGCACCGGTACGACCGGCGTGGCGGCCGAGAAACTCGGCAGGCAGTGGCTGCTGTCTGAGTTAGACGAGACATACGCGTCGGTTCTTCCGTATCGCCTGGCTAAGGTGACGAGGGAACGCCCCGACCCGCGGGAGATCGCCGACGAGGAGGCCTGGCTACCGTAGGAATACTGAGCCATCCGCCAGTTGTTTGACTAGACAACAATTGGTCGGCCTCACCGGAGGATTGTCATGCCTGCCGTCACCGCGTCCACCCTCACCCTGCCGCGCACTCCCACGCCCGACCCCACGGTCGACCGGGACCGGCCGGTGGTGAGCGTGACCACTGCCCCGGCCGCCCTGGAGGGCGAGGGCTTCCCGGTGCGGCGGGCGTTTGCCGGGGTGGACCTGCGCCAGCTCGACCCGTTCATCCACATGGACCAGATGGGCGAGGTGGAGTACGCACCAGGTGAGCCCCGCGGTACTGCCTGGCATCCGCACCGCGGGTTCGAGACGGTCACGTACATGATCGACGGAGAGTTCGCCCACTCCGACTCCAACGGCGGTGGCGGCCTCATCACCAACGGCGACACGCAGTGGATGACGGCCGGGCGCGGGATCCTGCACATCGAGACGCCGCCGGAGCATCTGGTCGCGAGCGGTGGGCTCTTCCACGGCTTCCAGCTATGGGTCACCCTGCCCCGGGCGATGAAGCTGACCGCACCGCGTTACCAGGACATCCGGGCCGGCAAGGTGACGCTGCTCTCGTCGCCGGACGGTGGCACACTGCTGCGGGTCATCGCTGGCGATCTGGGTGGACACCAAGGCCCCGGCATCACCCACACGCCGATCACCCTGGTGCACGCGACCCTCTCGGCCGGCGCGTCACTGACGTTGCCCTGGCGGGCCGACTTCAACGCGCTCGCCTACGTGATGGCCGGCCGGGGCAGCGTCGGCGCGGCCCAGCGAGCGATCCGGATGGGGCAGCTGGCCGTCTTCGGGTCGGGCGACACGATCACCATCACCGCCGACGCCACGCAGGAGTCGCGCAGCCCGCAGATGGACGTGCTCATCCTGGGTGGGCGGCCGATCCGGGAGCCGGTCGCCGCGTACGGTCCGTTCGTGATGAACACCCGCGACGAGCTGGTGCAGGCGTTCGAGGACTACCAGGCCGGCCGCCTGGGCAGCGTCCCGGCCGCCCACGCCAGCGTCAGAGGCGACACCACCGGGGTCTAACCGTCCACAGTGGTCCTGCCCGAGCACGGGCAGGACCGGGCGGCGTGATGCTTCTCCGCCCGATGTGGAGAATACGGCGGGTGACCCACGCGCATACCGGCCATCACCGCCATGGCCTCGACGACCCCCGGCACCCGAACGGCCTGACCGCGTCGTGGCGGCTGATCGCGGCCCTGCTCATTCCCGCCGCGGTGATCACCATGGTCGCTCTGATCTGGCTGTGGCCGGGCGGCGCGTCCGGCGCGTCGGCCGAGGACCAGCCGGCGGCCGCGCAGCGCGTCGACGGCACCGTCCTCGCGGTCAACCAGACACCGTGCCCGGCGCCCCCGGCGGGGCAGCCGGACTCGCCGCTGCTGCCCACGGTGTGCGGCACTGTGGCGGTTGGACTGGACAGTGGGCCCGATGCCGGCCGGCAGGTCACCGTCGATGTTCCGGCCGGCCCCGGCGCACCCCGGGTCGCCACTGCGGACAAGGTCGTGCTGTTTTACCAACCCGAGATGCCGGCCGAGCGGCGGTACCAGATCACCGACCACCAGCGGGGCCGGCCACTGTGGCTGCTCACGGCCGTGTTCGCCCTCGCCGTGATCGCCTACGGTCGCTGGCGCGGCGTGCGCGCGCTGGCCGGCCTGGCCGTCACTTTCGCCGTCTTGTTGCTGTTCATCGTGCCGGCGATCCTGGACGGTAAGTCTCCGCTGCTGGTCGCCATCACCGGCTCCGCCGCGATCATGTTCACCGTCCTGTACCTCACCCACGGCATCAACCTGCCGACCACGGTTGCGCTCGTCGGCACCCTGATCAGCCTGACCCTGACCGGCCTGCTCGCCGCGGCGACGACCGCCATCACCAAATTGAGCGGGATCGCCGACGAAGAGTCCGGCTTGCTGTCGGTCGCCCACGCCAACGTCAACATGCAAGGCCTGCTGCTGGCCGGGATTCTCATCGGCGCTCTCGGCGTGCTCGACGATGTCACCGTCACCCAGGCCACCACCGTCGACGAATTGGCCTACGCCAACCCCGGGATGGGCGTCGGACAGCTCTACCGGGCCGCGACCAGGGTCGGTCGAGCCCACATCGCCTCGGTCACCAACACCATCGTGCTGGCCTACGCCGGGGCGTCCCTACCGCTGCTCCTGCTCATCAGCGCCAGCAACCACCCCATTGGCGAAGTCCTCACCAATCAGCTCATCGCCCAGGAGATCGTTCGCAGTGCGGTGGGCACCATCGGCCTGATCGCCGCCGTACCGATCACGACCGCCCTGGCTGCCCTCACCGCCGGCCACGACCGCAGCCTCATTCAGGCGCCAGGGCCAGGCGGGTGGGCTCCGAGCTGACGGTTCAGCAGTTGCTTAATTCAGTGGCGGCTGAAATAGTTTCAACGTGGAGGTTCTCACGCATGGTCAGGTGCTGGCCCGGGTAGGACACGCGCTGTCCGACCCTACGCGGGCACGGTTGCTGCTGGCACTTCGCGACGGACCCGCGTACCCCACCGACCTCGCCGAACTGCTGGGAACATCCCGACCGAACCTGTCCAATCATCTGGCCTGTCTTCGCGGATGCGGTCTCGTCGTGACTGTCCCGCAAGGACGCCGGGTCAGGTACGAACTCGTCGACGCCCACCTGGCCCACGCCCTGGGCGAGCTGCTGGGTGTCGTGCTAGCCGCCAACCCGGACCTGTGCCCGGTCGGCGACAGCGAGGAGTGCTGCTGATGCCGGGCCCGGCCCCTCAATTGCTGGCTTCGCCGAAGCCCTTGCCCGACCGCCACACCAAGCTGATCAAGACCATCCGCCTGCTGGTCGCCGCGTCGATCACGTACAACGTGATCGAGGCCATCGTGGCCGTCACCGCCGGTGTCCTCGCCTCATCGGCCGCCCTGATGGGGTTCGGCCTGGACTCCGTGATCGAGGTGTCCTCGGCCGCGGTCGTCGCCTGGCAGTTCTCCCGCCCAGACCACGCCAAACGCGAGAAGACGGCACAGCGAATCATCGCGATCTCATTCTTCGCGCTGGCCGCCTACGTCACCACCGAATCGGTCCGCGCCCTCATCGGCGGTGAGCGCGCCGACCATTCCACCGTCGGCCTGACACTCGCCGCACTGTCACTGCTGGTCATGCCGGTGCTGTCGGCGTTACAGCGACGCGCCGGCCGCGAACTTGGCTCAACGAGCGCGGTCGCCGACTCCAAGCAAACCCTGCTGTGCACCTACCTTTCCGCCGTGCTGCTGCTGGGGCTAGGCCTTAACAGTGCCTTCGGCTGGTGGTGGGCCGACCCTTCCGCCGCCCTGATCATCGCGGCTGTCGCGGTCAGGGAAGGCCGCGAAGCATGGCGCGGCGACGCCTGCTGCGCCGTCCGCAGATAGATGATCCTCGTGGGGGCCAAGCATTGTGCGGGAACCGTGCGCGGCACGTCAGCGTCACAGCCGTTATGAGGAGACTCGTGTCGCTCGCGGCGATCGTCCTGTCGGTGGCCGGCTGCGGTGTGTCGGCATCGCCCGGGGGTCAACAGACTCCGCCGACGGCCACCGTCAGCCCGACCGGCGCCACCGCCGGTGCGACGACACCGCCGGCGGTTGGCGCGGCGACGGCCTGGCGGCTGCGGTACGTGCTGCTTGGTCAGTACCCGGACTTCGCCTACTGCGACCCGGACCTCTATCCCGTCGCCCGCATGGACGAACAGCCGGCGGCCGACGACTGGTGGGCCGGTGCCGACCAAAAGTCGCCTGAGGTGCAGGAGATTCTGGCCCACCACGGGTACCACGAACCACTCACGCCGAACCAGCGCCTGGCCGCCTACCGCGATCACAAGAAGCTGACCGTCATCGCGATGACCGCGGTGTCCGGTGGATACAGTTACCAGCTGGCGATCAGCTCGTCCGGCGACGAGCCAGACCAGAGCGTGACCGGCGTGGTGACCACCGGTGGCCAGGTCCACGAAGCCTCGCGCCGGCCCCGGCCCGGTGGCTGCCCGATCTGCCTCGAAGCGGGTACGCGGATCGCGACACCAGACGGTGAGGTCCCGGTGGCCCAGCTCCGGCCCGGTGATCTGGTGTGGACGGTGGACGGCGCCGGGCGCCGCGTCGCCGGGCCGGTCGAGCGGATCATCCGCCGGGTCACGTCCGGCCCGCACCTGATGCTGCGGTTGGCGTTATCCGACGGCCGGGTGCTGGTCGCCGCCGGAGCCCACCCCGGGGTCGACGGGACGTATCTGCGTGAGCTGCGTACTGGGCAGCGCTACGACGGCGCCACCGTCGAGTCCGTCGCGTGGGTGATGAGCGTGGCGCCGGCGACCGTGGACCTGCTCCCGGCGGGTCGCACGGGCGCCTACTGGGCCAACGGGATCCTGGTGGGCAGCACGCTGAAGCCTTGACGGCACCGGTCAGGTGGGTCGGGTGCGGGTCGTATTGCCGCTTGATCGTCAACGCGAAAGACTGAAGGCCCACGACCACCATCGGCCCACCCGGAGGGGTGAGCGGCGATGACTGACCCGGATCGGGCCGCGGACGCGTTCGCCGACGTGCTCGCGCGGTGGCGCGCGGAACGAGGGCTGACCAAGAAGCAGCTCGCCGCCGAGATGGGCTTCGATCCGTCGTACGTGAGCCACGTGGAGGCCCGCCGGCACCGACCGACCGAGGATTTCGCCCGGCGGGCCGAGCAGGTGCTGCAGGCCGACGGGGCGATCTGGCGCGGCTTTCGCGAGTTCGAAGACGCCCGGCAGGTCGCCGTGGGCGCGCGGCACCGCGACGGGGCGGAGCCGCGGCCCACCTCTCCCGCCGGCCCGGGTGGTCTGGTGGTCGAGCACGAGACCGCGTTGTTGTCCTACGTCGATGGTGGCTACCGCTGCTCGGTGCGGCGCGAGCTGCACAACATCGGCAGCGATCCGATCACCCGCTATCTGGTGCACATCTCGGTGAACCGTTATCCGGGCGAGCCGGAGCGCTCCAACCGGCACTACCGCGACCACCCGCTCACCGTGACCGAGCTCAACCTGGCCGCCACCTGCGCCGGTGAGCCGATGCTGTGGCGGGTCAAGCACGACCGTGACGCCGACAAGGAGGTGTGGCTGCTCTTCGAGAACGACCAGGCCCGGTTTCCGCTCTACCCGGGGCAGCGGGTCGCGATCGAGTACGCGTACACCGTCGGCGAGGACAAGTGGGGCCAGTTCTTCCAACGGGCGGTGCGGCTGCCCACCCGGCGGCTGAGCGTACGGCTGGATTTTCCGGCCGAGCTCGAGCCGGCCGTCTGGGGCGTGGAGAGCTCGTTGACGGCCGAGGCCGTTGCGCTGCGTTCGCCGCTGCGGCAGCGGCAGGCCGACGGTCGGGCGATCTTCGAATGGAGCACGGACGACCCACCGCTGGAGGCGCGTTACCGGTTGGAGTGGCGGTTCCGGGTCGCCAGCTCCACCCCGGTGGCCCGCGCTGGCGGTGGCGGCCGGCCCAGCGAGAGCATGCGCGCGGCCGGCATCGTCCAGCGTGGCGCGCCGATGCTGGAACGGCCGGCCCGCTGGTTCGACCTGCCCGAGCAGGAGGCCCTGGCGCGCGATGTGGTCAGCCGCCTGCTCGACACGCTCGACCGGGTGGCGCACCAGCATGGCTTCGGCAAAGGTGTCGGCCTGGCCGCGCCGCAGATCGGCATCGGCTGGGCCGCCACGGTGATCCAGCCGGCCGGCGACGGCGAGCCGATCGTGCTGCTCAACCCGCGGGTGGTTGGTGAGTCGGTGGACCAGGACGAGCAGTACGAGGGTTGTCTGTCCTTCTTCGACGTTCGGGGCCGGGTGGCCCGCCCGTTGCTGATCGAGGTCGAGCACGCCGACCTTACCGGCGCCCGCCAGACCACCACCTACGAGCGGGCGCTGGCTCGCCTGGTGGCGCACGAGATCGACCACCTCGGCGGGCTGCTCTACGCCGACCGGATGGCTTCAGGCGAGCGGCTCGTCCCCGTCGAGGAGTACGCCGAGCACGGCCAGCCCTGGGTCTACTAAGGCTCGCCCGGCGCTGGACGCTGGCTTGGTCTGGCGGCCGGTCACCGCCGGATGGGGTCGTAGTGCACGCGGGCCGGGGCGACGCCGAGGTTTGCCACGGCGGCGAAGGTGGCCCGCATCATCGGCGCCGAGCCACAGGCGTAGACGTCGTGCTCGAGCCAGGGCCCGTGACGCGCGACCACCTCGGCGACGGTGCCCCGCTCACCGTCGTAGCTGGCGTCATCGCTGCAGGCCAATGTGACCGACAGCCAGGGCAGCCGGCTGGCCAAGGTGCGCAGCGCCGGCAGGTCGTAGAACGCATCGCGGTCGCGGGCGCCGAGGAACAGGTGCACCCATCGCTCGTCGCCGCCCGGGCTCAGCTCCTCGACGATCGCCTTGACCGGGGCCAGGCCGGTGCCGCCGGCGATGCAGAGGATGTCCCTTGTGGAGGCCGGGTCGAGCGTCATCGTTCCCTGCGGCGGGCCGAGGTGCAGCATGTCGCCGACCCGTACGTGGCGCACGAGCGCGCCGGAGACCCAGCCGCCCGGCACCGCGCGGACGTGGAAGTCGAGCGTGCCGTCGGGGCGCGGCGCGTTCGCGATCGAGTAGCTGCGCCATACCCGGGGGTGTTGCGGGCACGCCACACCGGCGTACTGGCCGGGACGGAACGGGTAGGGCAGCAGCGGCCGGCAGGTGAGGACGGCGACATCGCGCCCGCGGCGTTCGTGGCGCACCACCTCGGCCGACCAGAACGCCGGGCCCGGGTCGGCCGCGGCGCCGGTGAGCATCTTCGTCGCCATCGCGTCGTACGCGTCGCGCCACGCCTGGTCGTACTCGATGGTCCATTGAGCGCCGGCGAAGGTCCGCAGCGAATCGAGCAGAGCCGCGCCCATGATGGCGTAGTGCTCCGGGGTGACGTGGAACTTTCGATGGTCGCGGCCGAGCGTGCGCAGGAAGTCGTCGAAGGCGTACGGGTCCTCGATGGTTTGGACGGCTCGGACAATGGCCTCGATCAGGTGGGTGTTCTGCGTCTGCATGCTGACCGGGAAGAGTTCGCGGATGTCCGGGTCGGCGAGGAAGACCCTCGCGTAAAGGTGCTGGGCCAGCTCGGCGGCGTGGTCCTCGACCAGGACCCAGCTCTCCTTGAGGAGTCGGGACGCGGTACCCATCTGGTCACCCTCACCCGGCCGGGCGGGTGGCCGCCGGACATGATGTGCGACCCGGCCGCTTAGGGTGTGCGCCGTGGGTAGCGATGGCGCGGTCGTTGATCACGTGGGTGCTGGCCGGGCCCGGGTGCTGCGCAACGAGGTGCTGCTCGTGCTCGGTGTCTCGCTGGGCGTCTCGGCCGCGTATTCGGCCGTCTCATTGATCGCGAAGCTCACCGCGCCGGCCCCGCTGGCCCGCCAGACCACCGCGCTGAACACCTCACTGGCGCCGGGGCGGCCCTGGCTGGACCTCACCTACCAGCTGATGGGCATCGCCTTCGACGTCGTTCCGGCGCTGCTCGCGGTGCACCTGCTCAACCGTGACCCCGGGCAGGCCCGGAACCGGCTGGGGTTGGACTGGCCGCGGGGCAAGCGCTGGTTCGACCTCGGTAGCGGGCTGGTGCTGGCGGCCGTCATCGGTGTGCCCGGGCTCGGGCTCTACCTCGCCGCCCGGTGGCTGGGCATCAACACCACGGTGGCCCCGGCGAACCTGCCGCCGGTGTGGTGGGCGATCCCGGTGCTGATCCTGGCGGCCGCCCAGAACGCCGTGCTCGAGGAGGTCGTGGTCGTCGGTTACCTGCTGACCCGGCTACGCGAGGTCGGCCTACGCACGGCGGCCATGGTGGCCATCAGCGCGACGCTGCGCGGGTCGTACCACCTCTACCAGGGCTTCGGGGCCTTCGTCGGCAATGCGGTGATGGGTGGGGTTTTCGCGATCTTCTTTCTCCGGACCCGGCGGGTGTTGCCGTTGGTGATCGCCCACACCGTGCTGGATCTCGTGGCGTTCCTGGGGTACGCCGCGCTCCACGACCGGGTCGGCTTCCTGAACTGAACCGGTTGCCCGAGAGCCGGGGCGGTAGCGCGCCATGGCCCGGGCGCCCACGTCGGCGGGCGCCGGGGCGCCGAGGAGCGCCCCCGCGCCGACGCCACCGAACGGCAGGCGCCGGGCCCCCGCCGGCCCCCCCCCCAG
>JBLNGJ010000502.1:0-15046 GCA_050264675.1 Micromonosporaceae bacterium | reverse complement strand
CCCTGGTCCACGAAGGCCGCTGGCGCATCCAGCTGGACCCCACCACCGCCCAGATCACCGCCTACCGACCCGGCGGCACCCGCCACGACCTGACCAGCCAACCCCGCGGCCCCACCCGCGGCCCGTGACCGCCCCGAGCGGGCTGCGAGTCGCCAGACCCGGCCGCGCCACTACCGGCGGCGCAAGAGCATGGGCAACACCATCGGAAGCCAGCCGGCGATACTTGGCGCGACGCCTTGACATAGGAGCAACTCATGGTCAGCCAGCCCGGGGTTGCGGTGGTCACCGGGGCAAGCTCCGGCATCGGGCTCGCCGCCGCCGAGGAGTTCGCCCGGCGCGGGTGGAGGGTCGCGGTAGTCGGTCGGGACGCGGCCCGCCTGGCCGAGGCGACCCGACGGGTACGCGCGGCGGCCGGCGACGCCGACGGTGCGCCGCCAGTCACCCCGTACCGATGCAACTTCGCCGTCCTGGCCGAGGTCCGCGAGCTGGCCACGGCCCTGCGCGAGGCGTACCCGCGCGTGGATGTGCTCGCCAACAACGCCGGCGGCGCCTTCAGCCGGCGCAAGACCACGGTGGACGGGTTCGAGTTCACGATCCAGATCAACCATCTCGCCCACTTCCTGCTCAGCCACCGGCTGCGCGACCGGCTCAACGGCGGGCGCATCGTCAACACCTCTTCGGGCGCACACGCGGCCGGCACGCTGAACCCAGACGATCTCTCCGCCAGCGCCCAGCGATACCGGACGTTCGGTGCGTACGGTTCGGCCAAGCAGGCGAACATCCTCTTCGCCATGGAGGCGGCCCGGCGGTGGCCGGAGATCCTCTCCACCTCCTACCATCCCGGCGTGGTGCGCACCCGGTTCGGCCACGACAGCCGGACGGTCTCGCTCTTTTACAAGATCACACCCGGCCTGCGTTCGCCGGCGCGGGGAGCCGACACCCTGCTCTGGCTGGCCACCGCCGACGCCAGCGAGACCGTGCCGGGCGGCTACTACTTTGATCGGCGGCTGCGCCGGCCGGCCGCTGCGGCGGCCGACGCCGGGCTGGCAACCCGCCTCTGGGACGCATCGCTCGCCGCCACCTCACCCTGACCGCCGAAACAACCCCGACCGCCGAGCGAGCCAGGTCAGGGCAGGCCGGTGCGGTCGGGGATGCTCTCGCCGAGCCGGGCCGGGCGTAGTCCGGTGCGGGCCGAGAGTCCGACCACGGCCACGCCGGTGACGAGCAGCAACAGGCCCGGCCAAGCCCGCGCCGGGAGCGCCTGACCGAGCCATAGCCAACCAAGCAGCGCCGCGCCCGGGACCTCGAGCAGGATCACCACCGAGACCGTCGTGGCCGAGAACCGCTCGAGCGAGAAGTTGAACAGCGAGTGGCCGAGCAGCTGTGGACCAACGGTCATGGCGAGGATGGCGAGCCAGGCCGCGACCGGGTAGCCGGTCAGCGGTATCCGGGCCGCGGCGCAGGTCGCGAGCAGCAGCACCGCGCAGACCGAGTAGCAGAGCGCGGTGTAGGAGGTCGTGCTGATCGCGGTGCGGGCGCGCTCGCCGAGTGCGGTGTAGGTGGCGCTGGCCATCGCGGCGGCGAGGGCGAGCAGGTCGCCCCGGACGGCCTCGGCCGAGACGGCCACATCGGCTCCGGTCGCGACCACGGCGCCGGCCACGGCGATCGCGATGCCCAACCAGGTTCCGCGGGGAAGGTGGCGGCGCTGGCCCACCGCGATCAGACCCTGCCAGACCGGCTGCGTGGCGACCAGGGCCGTGGCCCCGGCGATGGAGGTGAGCCGGGCGCTGGGAATCCAGGTGGCGAAGTGGATCGCCAGGGCCACGCCGGCGGCCAGGCTGACCGCGGCCGCCCGCCGGTCTGACCGGAACAGCTCCCGTAGCTCGGTCCGGCGACGCAGGGCGGCGGCCGGCGCCAGCACCCCGACCGCGAGCGCGTTGCGCCAGAACGCGATGGCCAACGCGGGCGCCGCCGCGAAGACGATCAGCGGCGCGGACGAGGAGACCGCGAGCACGGCGACGCCCAACGCAACCGCGGCCAACCGTGAACGCACGAGCACCGATCCTTCCAGGCCGGCGACGCCATTGATTCGCACCCATCGAACAACCCGGTGCGGACCCTGACTGGTGCGACCTACACTCGACGCATCTGTCTGACACCTGTCGATGCCGGGGGGGCTCGCCAATGTCCGACGGCTACCGGGCGGTTGTCTTCGACTTTTTCGGCACCTTGACCAGCGCGGTGACCCGCGGGCCAGCCCATGCCCGGGTGGCCGAGATCCTGGGCTGCGAACCCCACCGGTTCACCGACATGCTGAACCGGTCCTACCGGGCCCGGCTGCGCGGGGAGTACGGGACTCCGAGCGCCGCCCTGCGCCGCATCGCCACGGAACTGGGTCAACGGCCGGGGCCGGCGGCGGTGGCCGCGGCCACCCACGTGCGCCGGGAGGCGATCGGGGCCGACATCACCCTGCGCGCCGGCGCCGTATGGACACTGTGGAAGATCCGGGCCGGGGGTTTACGCACCGCCCTGGTCACCGACTGCACCGATGAGCTGCCGGACCTGGTGGCCGGGCTGCCGATCGCCGCGCACCTCGACGCCACCGTCTTCTCCGCCGAGCTCGGCGTGGCCAAACCGGACCCGGTGATGTTCCTCACCGCGAGCCGCCGGCTCGGCGTTGCCCCCGAACAGTGTCTCTATGTCGGCGACGGCGGTGGCCGCGAGCTCTCCGGCGCCCGGCGTGCCGGCATGACCGCGGTCCGCCTCGCCGCCCACGACCTCGCCGAGCACCTCACGTTCGACCCGGAACCGGCGTGGGACGGACCGACCGTGGCCGATCTGCGCGACGTGCCCGATCTGGCGCTGGCTGGCCGGCTCGACGCTGGCCGGCCGGCCGCTGCCCGGCCGACGGCGACCGATGGCGCGATACTGGCCAGATGAGCAGGCCCGGGACGCGCTCGCCGGCCGAGAGTTGGCCCGCCGAGAGGGCGGCCACGGTGAGTTCCTGGACGCTGGCCGAGGCTGACGGCCAGGCGTTGGCCCGCCGGGCGGCCGAGGTGGTCTGCGCGGTGCTCGGTGACCGCCCGATCGACGGCCGGGTTCCGGCCGCCGCCGCGCTGCGCCGCCTCGGCGCATCGTTCGTGACCCTCGAACGCGACGGCGCACTGCGTGGCTGCATCGGCACGCTCGAGCCGATCCGGCCGCTCTACCGAGACGTGGCCCACAACGCCGGGCGGGCCACCGCCGATCCACGGCTGCCCCGGGTCACCGCGCGCGAGTGGCCGCGGCTGCGGGTGAACGTCTCGGTGCTGAGCCGCAGCGAACCGATCTCGGCGGCGAGCCTGGACGAGCTGCTGGCCACACTGCGCCCGGCCGTCGATGGGCTCACCCTGGCCGATGGCGAGCGGCGCTCGACGTTCCTACCCGCGGTCTGGCACAAGCTGCCCCGGCCGGAGGACTTCGTCGCCGCGCTGCTGCGCAAGGGCGGCTGGCCCACCCACCGCCTACCGAGCGGGATGCGGATCTGCCGTTACACCGCGGTCGAGTTCGCCCAGGCGCCGCCGCACGAGCCGCGGTAAGTCGAGCAGCCGAGCCCGGCACCGGGAACCAACGCGTTGCCGTGATGGCCGTAGGGCAGAATGCCGGCATGCACCCGCTCGTGGAAGAGGCCATGAAGAAAGCGTCGATCGCCTGGCTCGGCGCCGGCGACCGCGACCGGTACGCCGTGTGGTGCCTGTGGCAGGACGGTGGGCTCTACGTCGTCAGTGGGCCGGGCGAGCAACCGGCCCCGGGGCTCGCCTCGGCCAGCTCGGTGACGGTCACCGCCCGAGGTGAACATGGCGGGCGCATCGTGACGTGGCCGGCCCGGGTCGACCGGGTGCGGCCCGACACCGACGAGTGGGCCAGCGTCGTGCCGGCGCTGGCCGGTAAGCGGCTCAACGCCGCCGGCGCCGAGGAGCTGACCCAGCGGTGGGCGCGCGAGTGTGTGGTGAGCCGGCTCACCCCCGCCGGCCCGCCGACCGAGGCCGGGCCGAGCCTGCCCACCGGCGCGGGGGCCGCACCGGTGCCGGAGACCCCGGCCGTGCGGGAGACCCGGATGCCTTTCCGCCTGCATCGCGTACGCAAGCCCCGCTGAGCTCATCCCACGAACGGCGGCACCGCGATCTCACCCGACGCGATCGACACCACCGAGCCGGTCACGGTCGCCTGGCGGGCCGCGCCACCGACCGCGGTGATGCGGCACTCCAAAGTGGATGGCCGGTGTATTTCCCCGCCTTGATGCACCACATAGGACGATTCGCCGTCGCCGGGCAGTAGGCCGGAGGCGACCAGCCACACGCCGAAGCCGAGGGCGGCCGAGCCGGTGGCCGGATCTTCCGGCACCCCCTGCAGCGGCACGAAGACCCGGGCGTGCGACGTTCGGGTATCGCCATCCCAGGCGAAGACGCAGACATCAGTGGCGACCCGACCGCCACGGCCGGCCCGGGCGACCGCGTCCGGCCGGACCGACAGGAACGGAAACTCCAAGCCACATCCGGCCCGGCGCGGCGTCGGACCGGCAAAGTCGTCGCCACTGAGCCCGACCTCGGCCAGCAGCGGGGCCGGGTCGAGCTCCGGACCCACGGTCGGTTGGCCGCCGGTGAGCGTGGCCCGGCCGTCCTCGTGCACCTCGATCGGCAGCAGCCCGGCGCCGCACTCCTGGATCACCGGGCCGGCCGCGAACAAGCCACGGCGCAGCTGGGTGACCGCGACTCCGACGCTCGGGTGTCCGGCGAAGGGAAGCTCATCGGCCGGGGTGAAGATGCGGGCCCGGTAGGTCGCGCCGGACTCGGCCGCGGCCGGTGTCGGCGGGAGCACAAAGACCGTTTCGGAGAGGTTGAACTCACGCGCCAGCGCCTGCATCTGGTCGCGGCCGAGACCGTCCGCGCCGAAGACCACCGCGAGCGGGTTGCCGGTGAACGGCCGGTCCGTGAAGACGTCGACGATCTCATAGGAGAGCGTGCTCATGGTCACCTTCCACTCGCGACTGCGGGGCTCCGCTCCACCTTAGGCAACTAGGCTTGAGCGGTGACGGCGAGCAGGGTCTACGTGGCCCGGATCGCCGGCCTGGCCGTGTTCGACCCGAACGGAGACCAGGTCGGGCGGGTCCGGGACGCGGTCGCGCGGGTGCGCGACAGCGGCCGCTCGCCACGCATCATCGGCCTGGTCGCCGAGATGCCGTTGCGCCGCCGCATCTTCCTGCCCATCGGCCGGGTGGTATCCATCGATGCCGACGCGGTCGTGCTCAGCACGGGCACGCTGAACCTGCGCCGCTTCTCCAAGCGCGCCGGCGAGCTGCTCGTGCTCGAGGAGCTGCTCGATCGCCAGGTCGTCATCACCGAGACCGGGCGCGCGGCAACCGTCGTCGATGTCGCGATGGAGGCCGACCGGGTCGGCGGCTGGGGGCTGAGCCGGGTGGCGGTCCGCGAGAACACCGGCCGGCTGGCCCGCCGGGGTCAGCTGCACGAGTTGGCCTGGGCCCAGGTCAGCGGCTTGTCGGGGGCGGCCGTCGGGCAGGGTACCGCCACGCTGCTCGAGGTGCTCGACCAGATGCGCCCGGCCGATCTCGCCAACGCGCTGCAGGAGATGCCGGACGCCCGCCGCAACGAGGTCGCCGCCGCCCTCGACGATGACCGGCTCGCCGATGTGCTGGAGGAACTGCCCGAACGCGACCAGGTCGAGATCCTGACCGCGCTCGGCCGGGAACGCGCCGCGGACGTGCTTGAGGAGATGGACCCCGATGACGCCGCCGACCTTCTCGCCGAGCTGCCCACGCCCGACCAGGAGGAACTGCTCGACCTGATGGAGCCGGACGAGGCCGGTCCGGTGCGAGCACTGCTCGCGTATCGGCCGGGCACCGCGGGCAGCGTGATGACCTCCGAACCGGTGATCCTGACCCCGGACGCCACCGTCGCCGAGGCGTTGGCCCGGGTACGCGAGGCGCAGCTGTCACCGGCGATCGCGGCCCAGGTGTTTGTCGCGCGCGCGCCGATGGCCACCCCGACCGGGCGCTACCTCGGTGTGGTGCATTTCCAGCGGTTGCTGCGGGAGCCGCCCTCGGCGCTGCTCGGCGGCATCGTGGACAAGGGCATCGACCCGCTCGCCCCGTCCACCCCCCTATTGGAGATCACCCAGCGGATGGCGACCTACAACCTCGTCGCCCTCGCGGTGGTCGATGAGGTGGACCGCCTGGTCGGCGCGGTGACCGTGGACGATGTGCTCGACCACATGCTGCCGGCCGACTGGCGCGACCGGGACCACGCCGGGGTGCACCATGGCTGAGACCATCCGTCACCGCGGCACCCGACTGGACCAGCCCCAGGAGCCGCGCCGATTCCGCCTGCCCCGGTTCGACCCGGAGGCCTTCGGGCGCTGGTCGGAGGCGATCGCCCGGTTCATGGGCACCGCGCGCTTCCTGGTCTACATGACCGTGGTGATCGTGCTGTGGATCGGCTGGAACGCCCTCGCCCCGGCCCAGCTGCGGTTCGACCCGTACACGTTCACCTTCCTGACCCTGGTGCTCTCGCTGCAGGCCTCGTACGCGGCACCGCTGATCCTGCTCGCGCAGAACCGGCAGGCCGACCGGGACCGGCTGGCCATGGAGGAGGACCGCCGGCGTGCGGCGATGCAGAAGGCCGACACCGAGTACCTGTCCCGGGAGATCGCTGCGCTACGCATCGCCCTCGGCGAGGTCGCCACCCGGGACTTTCTGCGCTCCGAGCTCAACCGCCTCGCCGAAGAGCTCGGCCCGGCCGAGCCGGCGGCCACCGCCGAGACGCGACACCGCGGGCAGCGCAAGCACCAACGCAAGCAGCTGCGCCCGGACACCGCCGAGCCGGCCACGCGCCCGACCGAGACACCGCCGCGACCGGCCGAGAAAGCGTCGCGCGCCTCAAGGGGCTAGGCACGCGACGCTCACCACTGCGATCGTCGCATCGCCCCGACAGCGTCGTCCAGCCGCGACTGGCCAGTAGGGGTGGCCGGACCCGCCGAACTAGCATGGGCTCATGGCTGCCCCCGTGACGACGCTGGAAGACGGCGTCCGCGCCGCACTGGCTACGGTCAACGACCCGGAGATCCGCCGGCCGATCACCGACCTCGGCATGGTCGAGTCGATAAAGATCACTGACGGGCTCGCCGAGATCGGCATCCTGCTCACGGTGGCCGGCTGCCCGCTGCGGGACAAGCTCACCAACGACATCACCGCCGCGGTCGGGGCAGTTTCCGGGGTACGCGCGGTGCGCGTCGAGTTCGGCGTGATGAGCCAGGAGCAGCGTCGCGACCTGCAGACGAGCCTGCGGGGCGACGCCGGTGGCGAGCCGGTGATCCCGTTTGCCCAGCCTGGCTCCCGTACCCGCGTCTACGCCGTGGCCAGCGGCAAGGGCGGCGTCGGCAAGTCCTCGGTGACCGTCAACGTCGCCGCGGCGCTGGCCGCCCGGGGTCTGTCGGTGGGTGTCGTGGACGCCGACATCTACGGGCACTCGGTGCCGCGCATGCTCGGTGCGTCGGGCCGGCCCACACCGGTTGAAGACATGATCATGCCGCCGCAGGCCCACGGCGTGAAGGTCATCTCCATCGGCATGTTCACCAGCGGCAACGCGGCCGTCGTGTGGCGCGGGCCGATGCTGCACCGGGCGCTGCAGCAGTTCCTCGCCGACGTGTACTGGGGCGACCTCGACGTGCTCCTGCTCGACCTGCCGCCCGGCACCGGCGACATCGCCATTTCGCTGGCCCAGCTCCTGCCCAGCGCGGAGATCCTGGTGGTCACCACGCCGCAGGTCGCTGCGGCCGAGGTCGCCGAACGGGCGGGCGCGATCGCGGTGCAGACCCATCAACGCCTCATCGGCGTGGTCGAGAACATGTCCTGGCTGGAGCTACCCGGCGGGGACCGGATGGAGATCTTCGGCGCTGGCGGAGGCGCCACGGTCGCCGCGTCACTGTCCCGCCTGGTCGGCGCGGACGTGCCGCTACTCGGCCAGATCCCGCTCGACCCGCGCGTGCGCGAGTCCGGCGACGCCGGTGAGCCTATCGTCGTGGTCGATCCGGACGCGCCGGCCGCGGTCGCCCTGCGCGCGGTGGCCGATCGGCTCGCCGTGCGCCGAGAGTCTCTCGCCGGCCGGCCGCTCGGCCTTCGTCCGGCCCGCTAGGTTGCGTCCCGCTAGGTTGCGTCCCCGCTAGGTTGCGTCGGAGTCGAACGCGTGACTGTCGCCGGACTGGTCACCCCGCGACGCCGGGGGCTTGGTCGGGCCACGACGACCGTTGTCGGAGAGGTCCGTGGAGAGTTCCTTGAGGTCCCGGTAGGCATCATCGAGCGGCCGCCGCAGGTTCGCCTCTTCCTCTTCGGAGAGCAGGTGCTTGCGGATGAACGCCTTCGGGTTGAGGTCCTCCAGGCGCACCTCGGTGCCGAGCTCCCGGCTGATGTCGTTGGTCGCGTTGCGGGCCAAGTCACGCAGACCGCGCAGCATCCGCATCCCGTCGCTGATGACCTTGGGCAGCCGCTCCGGGCCGAAGATGAAGAGCGCAAGGAGCAGCAGAACGATGATCTCCCACCAGTTCAGGTTGTCCAACATCGCGCGCTCCTCAGGCTTCCGAGCCAAGCGTACGCACGCGCCCGGCCGCCCGGGAGGGGGCGCTGGCCGCCAAGACGGGTGAGGCGAGGTCAGTTGGCGTCGGCGACCAGCGTCACCTGGGCGCTCTCGATCAGGGAGCCGCGCCGGAACTGGACGGTCACCACCGTGCCGGGATCGTAGCGGCGCACCAGCGCGATGAGGTCCCGCGGTTCGTCGATCGGGTGCGCCCCGATCTTCGTGATCACGTCGCCCGACCGCAGGCCGGCGTGGTCGGCCGGGCCGTCGGCGTCCACGCTGATCAGGCGGACGCCCCCGCCGAGCGCGCTGTTGCCGTCCAGTTGCGCGCCGATGACCGTACGCCGGGCCTTGCCGGTGTCGATGATGTCGACGGCGATCCGGCGGGCCTGGTTGATCGGGATGGCGAACGCGATGCCGATATTGCCGGCCACCTCCTGGTCGTCGGCGAGTGACTTGATGACCGAGTTGATGCCGATGACCCGGCCGGCGGCGTCGAAGAGCGGCCCACCGGAGTTACCGCGGTTGACCGCGGCGTCAGTCTGGATGGCCGCGTAGTAGCGCGGAGATCCACCCGGGTCCCCCGTCTCGACCGTGCGATCCAGCGCGCTGACGATGCCGTAGGTCACGGTGCCGGACAGCGCTAGCGGCGAGCCGACCGCGAGCACCGGATCGCCCACCGCGACCGCGTCGCTGTCGCCGAACTCGACCGCGCTCAGCCCGGACCGGTCGACCTTGAGCACGGCCAGGTCCGACTCCGTGTCGCGGCCGACGACCCGGGCCGGCAGCGCCGAGGAGTCGGCGAGGGTGACCGAGACGCCGTCGTCGGGGATGTCGGTGACCACGTGCTCGTTGGTCAGGATGTAGCCGTCGGCGGCGATGACGAAGCCGGAGCCGATGCTCTCCCCCTGCTGCGCGTCCCCGTGCACGGTGACCACGCTCGGCATCACCCGGGCCACCACCCCGGCGAGGGAGTCGGGGGCCCGGTCGGCGACGGCCCCGCCGTTTGCCCGGCCACCTGAGCCGAGCACCACTGCGGCCGGCGCATGCCGGGCGGCGACCACGTAGCCGAGCGCGCCGCCGAGGGCGCCGGCGAGCAGGGCCGAGACCGTGGCGACCAGGACCACCAGCCGCAGCATCGCGGTGCGGGCCGGAACTGATGCCACGTCCGGCTGCTCCGGTGCTGGCGGCGTCGGTACGAGGCTGCGCACCTCCGCCGGGGCGTCGGGGTCGCGCCAGGGATCGTTGAGCGCATCCGACCACCACGCCGATGTCTGCCTGGTCAACCCCACCTCCGCCAAAGACCGGCGTCGCCCCCATCTCGGCCGTCACTAACCAGGATGGCACGAATCGCCACTGTGCACGGCGGGCATGGTTGCCTAAGCTCGGCCCCGCCCCAGCTACCGCCCCGAGGAGGTGCGCCATCACCGCCGCGCCCGGGGGTATACCCAATCTCGCGAAGCCGGACAGCGGTTCCCGGCCCGAGTCCTACGTCACCGCGGATCCGGTGCTACGTCACGCGATGGCCTGGGGAACCGAGCTGGGGGCGGTACCGGTACGGCCGGCTGCCGGCGCGGTGTTGCGGCTGCTCGCCACCGCGGCGTCGGCGACCCACGTAGTCGAGGTCGGCACCGGTACCGGGGCGAGCGGCCTGTGGTTGCTGGCCGGGATGCGCCCGGACGGGACGCTGACCACCATCGACGTCGAGCCGGAGGTGCAACGGCTGGCCCGGCAGGCCTACGCCGCGGCCGGGTACGCGCCGGCGCGTACCCGCATCATCACCGGCAACGCCCGCGACGTGCTGCCGCGCCTCGCCGACGGCGGCTACGACCTGGTCTTCCTCGACGGCGCCGCGGAGGACCATCCGGCCGGTGCGCACGCGGCGGCCCGGATCCTGCGGCCCGGCGGCGTGCTGGTCGTCAACCGGGCCATCCCCGGCGACAACCCAGCGGGCGACGAGGTCGATGCGGTGATCGTGCGCGAGCTGGTGCATGGCCTACGCGATGATCCCCGGTGGCTGGCGGTGCTGCTCGAGGCCGGCGACGGCCTGCTCTGCGCGACCCGCACCGGCCCAGACTCAGTCGCGGGTCAGCCACCGCAGCAGGGTACGCACGCCCCACCCGGTAGCGCCCTTGACCAACTCCCGCTCTGACCCGTCCGACCAGGACGGTGAGGCCATGTCGATGTGCGCCCACCGGTCGCGCAGCTCACCGGTGAACTCGCGCAGGAACAATGCGGCCAGGATCGAGCCGGCCTGGCCGGGCGTTGGCGCGTTGGTCAGGTCGGCCACGTCGCTGTGCAGCAACGCCCGGTACTCCTCCGGCAACGGCATCCGCCACATCCGCTCCCGGGCGTCGCTGGCGGCGGCCCGCAGCTCGGCGGCGAGCCCGTCGTGGTGGGTGTAGAGCGCGGCCGTGCGCTTGCCCAGGGCGACGCTCTGCGCCCCGGTGAGCGTGGCCAGGTCGACCAGCAGGTCGGGGCGCAGCCGCCGGGCGGCGTAGGCGAGCGCGTCACCCAGCACCACCCGCCCCTCGGCGTCGGTGTTGTGCACCTCGGTGGTCAGGCCGCCGTAGTGGCGCACCACGTCACCGGGGCGGTACGCCGCGCCGCTGACCATGTTCTCGGCGAGCGGGGCGAGCGCGGTCACCCGTACCGGTGCCCGCAGCCGGGCCGCCCCCAACAGCGCCGCGCAGACGACGGCCGCGCCGGCCATGTCCTTGCGCATGAGCCGCATGTGCTCCACCGGCTTGAGGTTGATGCCGCCGGAGTCGAACGTGATGCCCTTGCCCACGAGCACGACGTGCCGGGTGGCGCGGCGCGGGCGCCAGGAGAGCTCAACCAGGCGGGGCGGGCGGCTCGAGCCGCTCCCGACGGCGAGGATGCCGCCGAACCCGCCGGCGGCCAACTCCCGCTCGTCGAGCACCTTGATGGTCACGCCAGCCTGTCCGGCGGCCGCCCGCACGATCCGGGTGGCGAACCAGTTGGGCGACTTGACCAGGCTCGGCGTGTTGGTGAGGTCCCGGGCGAGGATGGTCGCATCAGCCACCACGCGGGCCCGCTCCAAGGCCGCCGCGCCGCGGTGCGGGTCGTCGACAACGATGCTCACCCGTCGCAGCACCGGTGGCGGCTTGCGGCCGGCCCCGAACCGGTACGACGCGAGCCAGGCACCTTCGGCGAACCCGGCGACCGCGGTGGTGTCGTGATCATCGGTGGCCGCCGGAGACACCCGGCCGGGTCGGGCCGCACCCGGCATCGCCACGGCGAGCGTTGCGGTGCGAGCGGCGGCGGCCCGCACCGCCTCGGCCCCGGCGGCGCGCCAGCCGGCCTCGTCCGCGACGCCCACGCCGACCAGGAAGACCAGCCGGGGGCGGCCACCCGGCCGAACCAGGGACTCCACGCTGCCGGCGGCGCCAGTGTGGTTAACCTCTGCGAGGAACGGATCAAGCTCGTCACGCAGCGGGTCGGCCTCGGCCAGGAGCAGCTCGCCGTCCGCACCTACCGGCACCATCAGCGCCGACGGCGCCGTGCGCGCCGTCTCAATCCTTATGTCGAGCAAACCGCTTCCTCAGCGACCGGCTCAGCCGACCGCGGCTTTGAGCGCCTCGCCCAAGGCGGTCGCCTCGTCGGGCGTCATCTCGACCACCAACCGGCCGCCGCCCTCCAGCGGCACGCGCATGACGATCCCGCGGCCTTCCTTGGTGACCTCCAGCGGTCCGTCGCCGGTCCGCGGCTTCATCGCCGCCATGTTGGCTCCCCTCAAAGTCTGGCCGATACATGATTTTCCCTGATGGCCTCCGCCGGGCCCTAATCGGGTGGGTCGCCATATGACACGTGCTGACGCCACCGCCCACCGACTGTCACACCGAAGCCCAGCCGGCAGTGTCACAATGAACGCTCCATGCAGGCACGTTCGGCGCTCTTCGACCTCTACGGCGACTACCTGCGGCCGCGCGGCGGCCGCGCCCCGGTCGCCGCGCTGGTGCGCCTGCTGGCTCCGCTGGGCATCGCCGCGCCGGCGGTACGCACGGCGGTGTCCCGGATGGTCCGGCAGGGCTGGCTGCTGCCCGTGCGCCTGTCCGCCGGCCCCGGCTATCAGCTCAGCGTCAAGGCCGTCCACCGGCTCGACGAGGCGGCCGCCCGCATCTACCGGATCCCGCGCCCGCAGTGGGACGGGCGCTTCGACCTCATCGTGCTCGGCGGCCGGGACCCGGTGCGGGACGCGACGCCGGACCGGAGCCGCCTGCTGGCAACCCTGCGCTATCTCGGCTACGGCAGCCTCGACGGCGCCACCTGGGTCGCGCCCCGACCCGCCGATGAGGTGCCGGTGGTGTTGGCCGAGGCAGCCGTGGCCTACGAGCGTTTCGCCGCCACCCACGCCGGTGGCTCGGCGGGCGTGGCCGAGCTGGTTCGACGGGCCTGGGATCTCGACGCGATCGCCAAGGCTTATCAGCAGTTCATGGACGAGCTGGAGCCGACCGTGGCTGCGATAACCGGCGGCAGCAGCGACGAGAGCGCTTACGCAGCCCGGTTCCGGCTGGTGCATTCCTGGCGCACGTTTCTCTTCCGCGACCCGCAGCTGCCGCCGGCCCTGTTACCGGCGCCGTGGCCCGGCGATACCGCGGCCGCGTACTTCGACCGTCATGAGGCGCGGCTGCGGCCCGCCGCCGACCGTTATGTCGAGACCTGCCTCGACCCGGCCCCGAACAGCCCGGCCAGCAACCACCACCACGCCAGCAAGGGCAACTCCGGCAAAGGACTGTGAGGAGACAGACAGCATGACCGACGACGCGCTCGCTTCAGCGGAGGAGGCAGCATGACACTCCCTGTGTCAACCCCATGTGGGTTGAAGTTGTCGAGCGTTGCCGTGCCGGCCAGAGTCGTATGGGGTTTGGTCGATCCAGCAGCGCCAGATGATGCGGATCCAGGCGCGGGCCAGGATGCGTATGGCGTGGGGGTGGTCGTGGCCGCGGGCACGGGCTTCGGTGTAGATGTTGGCGGCCCAGGGGCTGGCGTGGCGGCTGTTGTCGGCGAATGTGGTGATCGCGACGCGGAGGCGCTTGTTGCAGGCCCAGCGGAAGTGAACGGCCCTGTGCTTGCCGGACTCCTTCGTGACCGGGGTGACGCCGGCGAGCGCGGCGATCGACTCGGGTCCGTCGTAGGCTTGCCGGACATCGCCCCACTCGGCGAGCATCTGGGCGGCGTTGATCTGACCCGACCTTGGCAGCGACGTGAAGGTCTTCCCGTCCGGGTGCTCCCCGAGTGTGGCGGTGACCGTCTTGCCCAGGCCCTTGAGCGTTTCGCCGAGAACCTTCAGCGTGGCCACCATGGCCAGCACCGCCTCGGCGAGGGCGGCGCAGATGGTGGGGTCGGTGGTGCCGGCCGGGGCGGCGCGCAGCCGGGCCAGCAGCACCTCGCCGCTGCGCTTACCGCTGTAGGCGTGCTCGCGGCAGAACGCCTCCAGCCGCTTAGCGCCCAGGCCGTTGGCGTGGGCGGCGGTCGGGTAGCGGGTCAAGAACGCCAGCGCGATGGGCGACTCGACGTCGGCGAAGATGGCCTTGGCGCCGGGCCAGTGCGCCTCCAGCAGCGCGGCGAGCTGGTTGGTCGCGGCGACCCGCATCGCCACCAGGTCCTCGCGGGTGCGCACCACGGTGCGCAGCGCCACGGTAGCGGCGCTGTAGGGCTGGATCGGGTCGAGGCGGGCCGCGCGGCAGCGCAGGTAGTCGGCGATGACGTAGGCGTCGCCGGCATCGGACTTGGCCCCAGACCCGGTCTCGGACTCGCGCCAGGTCTTGATGGCGTTGGGGCTGACCGGCACGACAGCGAAGCCGGCATCGAGCAGGGTGTCGACCAGACGGCCGTCCGGTCGCTCGATCGCGACCGCGATACGGTCCACAGTGCCCAGCCGGCCCAGCCGGCGCACCAGGGCGGTGAACCCGGCCGCACTGTGCTCGATGCTAAACCCGGCCACTCGTCGACCGGCGTCGTTGAGCACGCACACCGCGTGACTCGCGGCGGCCCAATCGATCCCGACGTAGAACAGTGCTCCCGTCACGAGCAGGGACAACGGAACTCCTTCACTTGGCAGCGACGTGACTCGGCGATCGGGGCTGGCTGCCGGGTGGTCACTAACCGGCGCTCTACGGCGCTTCTCCCTGTAGCCGGTTTGCAGCCTCGAAAGAGCCGGGGGTGGCGGTGTCATGCAGGCCCTCGAAGGGCGACCAAGCCAGGCCGTTCCCCCGGCCCTCGCCTCATTCCGACCAGAACTCTCTCAGAGAGCTCCGTCGAAAGGATGGTGCCCTAGTGACCGATCCGGCACCCGAACCCCAGCAGCCAAGCGACCCCGAGCCCGTTCCGTACCCCCAGCACCCGGCGAACCCCGGGCCGACCCAGCCGGCGACGAACCCGCGCCAGATCCGGGCGAC